>CANHWS010000079.1 GCA_947464365.1 Cytophagaceae bacterium
CACCCACGGTTGTTGCACTAAGCACGTAGAAAAAATTCTTATTGTCTACTAGTGGATTTTTAAACCTCAGAACTATTCTCAAGGGTATCATGCTAGGACTTTCAGAAAAAAAAGCCCTGACATTGCTGCCAGGGCTTTTTTATTCGCTTGCCTGATCCTGAGCGTAAAGCTTAAGTCAGGCAACCACCTTATCTTACTTTATCTACCACTGCTTTGAAAGCAGCCGGATGATTCATCGCAAGGTCAGCAAGTACCTTACGGTTGAGGCTGATCCCTGAAGCATTGATTTTGCCCATGAGGGCAGAGTATGAGAAGCCTTGCTCGCGAGCGGCAGCGTTAATACGCTGGATCCAGATGCCACGGAAAGTACGTTTCTTGGCTTTACGATCACGGTAGGCGTATGTGAGACCTTTTTCGACAGCGTTTTTGGCAACTGTCCAAACGTTTTTACGACGTCCGAAATAGCCTTTTGCAAGGCTCATGATGCGTTTGCGGCGGGCGCGGGACGCTACGGAATTGACACTTCTAGGCATTTCTTGTTGTTTTTTGGCGATTGGTGCTGGTCTTGCCAGACTTTGAGGTACCTAATGGCCGGGTATTACGAATAAACCAAATACTAGCGTTAAGGTGCTCAATCTGCCTTTGGTTGGCTAATAAAGGTCCAACCTTGTTGTCATTTTATGACAGGGTGCTGTCGGCACAAAGCCAACAAACATCAATCTAGATGTTCAACATGGCACGTACACGTCCTTCGTCAGCGGTGGACACAAGGCCAACACCAGCAAGGATACGCTTGCGCTTTGTTGATTTCTTAGTCAGGATATGACTGTGGTAAGCGTGCTTACGCTTGATTTTGCCAGTACCAGTCAGCGTAAAACGCTTCTTGGCAGCGGACTTGGTTTTGATTTTTGGCATGATAAAAAAGATTAAGGGCCGCAAAGATAGCAAAAAAATCTTTGTGGCCCCAATATCAGCATTCGGAAAGTCAGCAAGCTATGCTTCGGACGAAGTATCGTTGCTTGACTCGGTAGCAGACTCAGTTGTTGAGTCAGTGGTTGTATCAGTTGATGGCTCAGTAACTTGGTCGGCCAAACGGTCCTCAGCAGTTTCTTCGTCTAGACCCGTCATGTCAATCTGATCTGGGAATGGCATTGCGAGTGCTGGAGCCGGAGTGGCCTTGGACTCGGAAGATCGGCCACTATTATTGGTGCTGACAACCTTTGCTGGCCTGGGGGACAGGAACAAGAACATCCTTTTTCCTTCTAGCTTAGGAAGCTGATCAACCTTGGCGTACTCTTCAAGAGCTTGGGCAAACCTAAGTAGCAAAATCTCACCACGCTCTTTAAAGACGATGGTACGACCGACGAAGTGAACGTATGCCTTGATTTTATCGCCATCTTTAAGGAAACCGATGGCATGTTTCACCTTGAACTCAAAGTCATGCTCGTCCGTATTAGGACCAAATCTGACCTCTTTGACCACCACTTTGTGGGTTTTGGCCTTGAGCTCCTTGCTTTTTTTCTTCTGTTCGTACTTGAACTTGCTGTAGTCCACCACCCGACAAACAGGCGGAACGGCTGTCGGAGAGATCTCAACCAAATCTAGGTTGATCTCGCGTGCCATGGCTAGAGCTTGCTGAAAGGGGTAGATACCAGGGGCGATATTCTCCCCTACTACCCGGACTTCCGGCACTCCCTTAATTTTGTCGTTGATGCGGTTGGGCTCCTCTACCGGGCCTCTTGGCTGAGGAAATCTTGAACGGATGATAGGCTTATCAGTTTTGTTTAGCTACAAAATTGCAAAATCATATCTGTAATGTCAAAATAATAATCACTCAGTTTTTACAGACCAGCACAGCGCTAACAACACATGGCATCAACTAGGGCTTGTTAGGGCCACAAAATGAACCATATTTACCCTGTGCGAATGCCATAAATGGCGGCTGGAGGACTACTTGTTAATAGTAAGGTAACATTCCAGACCGATCGGGGCAGTACCTTGCACTTACAAATTATAGGTGGTAATGCGCCCATTGACGCACGCAAAGGCTGTTTTGGCTTCTTGGGCAAACCAGACCCGTCTAAAACTTCGCTTGCGCTCAGGATACCTTACCCACCGACAAGCTATAGCTTGAGCCCAAACCGCTTCTATGGACAACTATACTAGGTCAGTCGTCAATCCGGCAATGCAACGTCAACCTAAAGGCCAGCCTCACATCTTGCTTGGCCTGATGTCGTGGCCTACCCAAAAGGCAATGCTGACAGCCATCTGTGCAGGGCTCTTGACCATGATGGCCTCAATGGCACAAGCACAACTGTTCCCCAACCTTGGTGGGCAGCGTGTCGGAATTGCTGGGATGCCTTTTCTCAAAAACGACCTTAGTCCTCGTAGTGTCGGCATGGGTGGTGCCAATGTGAGTCTATCCGGAGACATCTATGCAGCCAGCAATAACATAGCCCTTGCAGCCGAGGTACCAACCGGTACCGTGGGCATCAGCAACTTGGGTTTCGGTGGCCTCAACCACAACTATGCAGCCATTATCCTACCCTACCGCAATACAGGTTCATGGGTCGTATCCGTTAACAATTTGTCTGCTGGCCAGATGGATGTCCGGACTGAGTTCAGGCCAGATGGGACTGGGGCTAAATTCAGCACCACGAATATGTCCGCTGGAGTGGGTTATGCCAAACACCTGTCTGACATGTTCAGCTTTGGCGTATTTGCCAAATACATGTACGAGTCAGTAGCCGAATATAGTGCCTCCGCTGTTGCCGCTGACATCGGCTTCCTTTACAAAACAGATTGGCGCAACCTTCGTTTTGCTGCTACCTTGCAGCATTTCGGCACCAATGCCACCTATAGTGGTAGCGCTGCCCGCGAGCCCTTCAACCGCAATAGCCAAGAGGCCGAAACCTTCCCGACACCTATCACTTTCAAGATGGGTGCTTCGGTAGATGCTATTGATTTCGAAAAACACAAGTTAGTCGCGGCAGTTCAGCTCTATCACCCATCTGACAATACCGAGAACGTCCGGATTGGTTTGGAGTATAGCTATGACGATCAGTTCTTGGCCCGAGCAGGATACCGTATCAATGTACCTAACGAAACCCTACCAAGTTTTGGTCTTGGTCTGCGTCAACAGGTGGTCCAGCTCCCGTTGGTGATCGATGCTGCCGTCCAGCCCAGCAATATGCTCGGTATGATCTGGAGCCTTGGTTTCAGCCTCGGCCTCAACAAAATTAAAGTTGACGAAACAACAGGCAATCAATAGCTCAGGGCGGAGTATCCTTAAGTCCCCGCCTTCGTCCCGTCACACACAACCTCTACCGATAACAACTTGATGCATCAGATAAAATCCAGAACCACAGACCCAACCCACAGGACGTCCGCGAAGCTAAGCCTAGCCGTTTGTTTGGGGCTTTTGTGTTTGCTGACGGCCTGCAATGATTTTTTTGGCAAAAAGACCTCAAAAGATTTTCTGCCTATCACCAACAATGTCAATACCACAGTTAGCTATGCCCAAGTGTTCCCAAATCTGGTACCGATGGGTGGACAGAGCTGGAACCCAGTCAACATCTGCATGGGGTTTGACAACCTGATCTATGTCGTTGACTCAGCCAAAGGGATCTATTGTTTCAACGAAGCCGGAGTGGAGCAAAGTTATTTGCCACTACCAGGTGTAACCTATGTTACCCAAGATCGGCGCCTAGATCTGCTGGCAATTACCAAGGACACCGCTACCATCATACAGGGGGCACCGGTCCAACGCACTAGCATCATTAATCGGATCAATATCAAGACGACAAATCCGAACAATACCTACACCATAGGATTATCAGTCTTTAATGGTTTGTCTGCTGCGGAAAAAGCTGCGCGTATCAAGCGTATTGTTTTCCCCTTATTCTTGGGCCAGACAGGGCGTAATACAGCCTTGGCGAACATCAACCTCAATGCCATTGCCGTCCTAGGCGATAATGATTATTATGTAACCTGCAGCAGCAACATCAAGTCAAACGAAAGCGACGACTTTAATAACAATGGGGTCCTGCTTTGCACAGACCCCGATAACGAAGCCCGAGTGCGGGCATGGACCCCAGTCAATATTGTAGGCGCTGGCGGGACCAATTTCAACTATTTCAGTCAGCCATTTGCGATAACCACATTGGCTCAGCCCCCCAATAGTGTCAACCTGATTGGGGCTCGGAGTCGCGACTTTATCTTCTCCTCGCTGGATGACCAAGAGCTAGTCAAGGTGCGCTATATCAGCCAAAACACCTCTGGTGAGATACCTTTTTACCAAGACAAAGACCTACCCACCTCCGTACCAACCGGGACAGCTGACGGTGTACTATACCAACTCGGAAGGTTCAGAGGTCCACGTGGCCTAACAGTAGCTGGTGACAACAGCCGCTACCTCTTTGTAGTGGATAAGGATAGTATTTACCAGTTCACACTCGACGGTCTCGAAGGTGTGCCTCCTACTGCTGCCAGCTCTAGCCGTAAACTCATAAAGGTCAGCACCGGCGGCAAGATCTGTGGTGTGGCTGACAATGGCGCCACCTCATGTGCAGACCTCTTGGTGCGCCCCATCAGCGTAGGCTATGACAATAGACTTGTCTATGTGGTAGATGGAAGTCTTAAGAAGGTACTCCGATTCCGCCTTACAACGGATTTTCAGTAGGCTAGAGTTGTTGCACAACAACATTTGGTTTGGTAAAAACCAAGTTGAGGCATCAAGAAACATTTCTGACTAAAAAATGGGCAAGTCTGGACTTGCCCATTTGGTTTAATATCAAATTCGCTCCATTCAGCCCTGCTCAGTAATCATGCTTCCACACCTCCACCTAGTAGCCAATAGCACAATTATTGCGCTTTCGACTCCACCCGGGACCGGAGCATTGGCGATCATCAGAATGGCGGGGCCAGATACTTTTAGCATACTCGACCAAGTTTTCAGAGGTAAACGACCATCTGATGCCTTGGGATACACCATATTATACGGTCATATCCAAGACCCTGAAACCAAGGCCACCCTCGACGAGGTACTGGTCTCGGTCTTTAGGGCACCCCATAGCTATACCAAGGAGGACGCTGTCGAGATCAGCTGCCATGGGGCACCCCTCATCGTGCGTCAGGTGATTAGCCTGCTATGTCGTTTAGGTGCTGTCTTGGCCCAGCCTGGGGAGTTCACCCTACGGGCGTACAAACATGGTCGGTTTGATCTGGCCCAAGCAGAAGCCGTTGCAGACCTGATCCATGCCGAAACGGAAGCAGCCCAACGCATGGCCTTCAGCCAGATGCGGGGTGGGTTTAGCAAGCGCCTATCCGCACTAAGGGAAAAACTAATCCACTTTGCTTCCCTTATTGAGTTGGAGCTAGACTTTGGCGAAGAGGATGTGGAGTTTGCCAATCGGCAAGATCTGAAGGACCTACTAGGCAGCCTACTTGCCGATATTGGCGGATTGATCAGCTCGTTCAGCACAGGCAATGCACTCAAGAATGGAGTGCCTGTCGTCATCGCTGGGCGGCCCAATGCTGGTAAAAGTACCTTATTGAACGCCCTATTGCAGGATGAACGTGCCCTCGTGAGCGACATCCCTGGTACCACCCGTGACACTGTTGAGGATACCATTGTCCTTGGTGGCCTTCAGTTTCGGTTCATTGACACTGCTGGCCTGCGCGAGACCACCGACGTTGTTGAGGCGATGGGTGTAAGCCGTACCCTCCAGAAAATGCAGGATGCTCAGATGATCTTGTACATGCTTGATCTCCATACCACGGACTATGGTGCATTGATTACTGAAGCACAATCGGCCCTAATCCCCCTTTTGGCTGATGGTAAGCAGGTTATCTTGGTCGGCAATAAAGTCGATGACGTCAGCACTGCCGTGTTGGCCCTTTATCAACAGGCATTCCCGGATTTGGTCTTGATATCTGCCCTCAATAATCTAGGACTGGATGTCTTGACGGTCAAACTGATCAACACCGTGCAGCTACATCTCCCGTCCGAAACGGATGTCGTCGTGAGCAACCTACGGCATGTTGAAGCCCTGCGCTTAGCGGAGGCTGCCTTAGAACGTGCCCTAACAGGCCTCCATAACGGGTTGACCGGAGATTTCTTGGCCCTTGATATTCGCCACGGGCTTTATCACCTTGGTGAAATCACAGGCGAAATCACGACCGATGATTTGCTAGGTAATATCTTCTCCCGTTTCTGTATCGGAAAGTAGATAGGGGGTGTATTGGTAGTCCAGCCCAAGAACGGCAGTCCTTTCGGCCACGATCCCGTGATAAACTTGTTTTGCCTCATCGGTCAGGAAGGAGCCATCAATCAAGTCAGGCCAAGTCTGGAGGGCTTTGTTGAACCGCTTTTGGGTATTCTCAATAACTTTGGCAGGTAGCTCCAGCACCGTGGTCCCTAGATGGTCTATGAGGTCTGCCTTGGTAAGTCGGTTACGTTTACCATTGAGGGTGAGGGCGAATTGTTCCTTATCCTCTGGCATTGCTAGCTGGGTATTGATAAGATCATAAGCAGGTGATAGCCGCCAACCTTCTGATGTTTCGAGCATCGAGAAGTTCTTGAGGTGCATGTCCGAGTTGCCGGTTAGCCAAGTAATGAGTACCAGGTAAAACAAATAGAGTTTATCTTGGCCTGCTACAGCACTAAACTTGTTGATAACCTTGGCTATTTTCTCGACACTACCCCTGTACTTATACTCCGTAAGGGTTTCTGTCAGCTGAGCCATGTCTTCCATACCGTACTTCAATCCTGTATTAGTCCGATCAAACCGAAGTGTCAAATAGGCCATCGAACCATCCACCAGATAGACTAACCCTGCCTCTGCCACCGGCAAGATCAAGGTCTTGGCTAAGCGCATCGTCAAGTGCTCATTTTCTGGTAGCTGCTCAAAAAGGACAGATTGGGGCTTCAGTATATACTTGCCACTGTAGCCGACTACTGTTAAGCGCTTGGTTTTATCGCCCTTATCCTCACCCAGAGAAAGTTTTGGCTGTACGCCCGTGACTGATCCTTTGCTACGGATATATCGCTCGGCTATGGCGTCCAGCGTTGCCACCGAAACATCAATGACGGGTGGGTTGGGCTGACCAAACAATTTGCGCGCACATGCTGGATGGTAATGCGATTGGGCATCCTCAGCTAGCTTGGCATAACATATCCTACATCTGTCCATATCGTCATGTTAGCTCGGTACTGAACAATCTTCTACACTAACAGCACCTATGCAATCAACACAAGCGACTAATAACAAACCCATTCGATCACGTGGTTTGACCTTCCAGTTGTTGGTTGCGACATCTAACAACCAGCCCTCAGGGATCAGCCCATCAAAAAAAGAGTGGAGCTGACGATCTTTGTAAGGCTGCGTCCTCAAAGGCATTGTCAGGCTTATTGGTTGCGCGCCTGGAGTTTGGAGGTAGTCAGGATCATACGAAAACAGGTAATGATCTGTCTCCTCGGTCAGCAACCCAGCCTTTTGGTTTTTGAATAAGATCCAGGCCTGTCGTTTCATAATACCTCAGTTGATTGGGATGAATTGGGTGTAGGCACAAGCGAAAAGCCCAAGAAAGCCAAAAGCTGCTCCAGTTTGTTAAACTGAACTGTTGGCTTCCCACCCTCGACCTCCCGTACAAATCGATACCCCAAACCAGACTGAAAGGCCAACTCCTCCTGAGTGAGCTTCAATGCCTTGCGTCTCGACGCAACGAATTTTCCGATAGTTGCCATCATAGTAATACTCGTCAGGGCAGCATATATCAAAAACCATCCCTATCGGGTACAAATATAGGCATAAAATCAAAATCATACCTGATCGGGTACGAAATCTAAACTATCATAATCATTATGTACCCGAACGGGTATGAAAATATGTGACAACTTACCGCATTACCAGCAAAACCAACCCAAACACCAGAGCTCAGCACACATCCATGTCCATTTTACCACATTTGCGGTAATAAACAAGCAATCGTACCCGAACGGGACGAAAAAGTACCGATCAAGACAACATCATACCCGATCGGGTACAAAAAGGCTCGCTTGAGACCGTAGGCCATGCCTACAATATGCCTAGCACCTTACATGCCTTCATGATGCCAACAATGCTAAGGCTATCAGTGATCTGGTTGTCTAGGACCAGAGTTAGCGCCTCCCTAAGGTGGATCTTCTTGATCTTAAGATCCTCCGTTTCCTCAAACTCAGTAGGGCCCTGCGTGAGCCCTTGGGCTAAATAAAGATGCCCCTCCTCGTTACAGACAGAGTTGCTGGTATGGATGCGGCTCAGGTAGGTCCAGCGTTCGGCCAAGAGGCCAGTTTCCTCGCGTAGCTCGCGCTGGGCACTTTTGAGCGGGTCAATGCCAATGGGGCCGCCGCCTTCGGGGATCTCCCAAGTGTATTCATTAAGGGGATATCGATATTGCCCTACCAGCCAGGTATAGCCCTCTTCATCAACAGGAACGATACCTATGGCTAAGTTCTTGAAGTGGACAACACCATAAATACCAGGTTTGCCACTAGGATTGATAACTTGGTTTTCCTCGACCGTGATCCAGGGATTAGCATACTTGAGGTCGGTACGTTTCGTGAGCCACGGATTGGGATACTGCTCTAGCTTAGCCATAGTTGGGTTGTGATCAGCGGACCATCAAGATCTTGGGCTGTCAATCAAAATAAAGAAAAAAACGCCTAAACCGTATCAGTCAGGATAGTACAGGGCGACAGAGAAGCCTCTGGGCCAAAGAAAAGCACAACGGATGATAATCTAATGCCTAAAGACCATTTTCATTGCCTTGAAGTGGTCTGCATTCAGGATTTTGTTCGTGAAGACTTCTAAGATCATGAGCTTGTCTGATGCCCATAATTGCTCAAGCTCTTGGGTCAGGTCGGCCAAAGTATGGACTGCAGCATATTGACAGCCAACCTGTTGGGCCAAAAGGGCAGCAGTGTGGCCTTGCCAAGTTTCGAACAGGTCCCCAAGCTCTGGCTGCTGGGCAGGCCCATCAATCATTCTGAAAATATTGCCACCCGCATTGTTTAGCAGCACCACCTTGAGGTTGGATGGGAGTTTGGCCTGCCAAAAGGCATTGCGGTCATAAAAGAACCCAACGTCACCAGTCAGCAACAGGGTTGGCTCACCCGATGCTATGGCATACCCTAACGCCGTGCTGCTGCAACCATCAATGCCACTGGTGCCACGGTTAGCGAAAACCAAGTTCCGGTTCCCTTGTTTGAGCCCAATAAAATTGGCATACCGTACACTCATGCTATTGGCCAAATGGACTTGCCATCCGTCAGGCAGCTGGTGCAGGACCGCTTTGGCCACACCGAGGTCTGTCAAGGGTTGGTTGGCGTCATTCAGGAAACCGTCAAGGGTCGCAACTGCCTTAGCCTCAGCAGATTGCCAAGCCTTGTAGTAAGGATTGGGGGATTCCTGATTGCCACTAAAGAAGGCCTGCTCGCCAACCCGAGTAAAAAACTCAACAGGATCCGTACGGATGATATGGGTCAATGTTTGATAAACATCAGCGACATAGCCCGTAGTCTCGATGTGCCAATGTTGTTTGGGTTTCCAGCCCCGCATTGCCAGCTTGAGGTTTTTGCTCATGACCGACTTACCGACCGTAACCAAAAGGTCAGGGGCAAGGTCAGGGTCCGCATCCATCAAGAAAAGGTCATGGTGGCTAATCACATCCCGGACTTGGCTGCTGTTGGAAATGATATCAGCCACAAGTGGGGCGCCACTATAAAGCTGCGCCGCATAGAGGGCATTATTAAGCTCGTGTTGATAGACACCTTGGCCCACTACAATTAGTTTACGCTCGGTGGCTAGCCAGTGGTTGACAAGATCATGCGCAAGATACTTACCCAGCAAGGGTTTGTTAGAGGTCTGTTGGACAACACGCACCTCGGAAAGGCTTGGATGCTGGTCTGGCGCAGGATAAAATGGTTCGCGGAACGGGAAGTTGAGATGGACAGGCCCAGCAACAACACCAATAGATCCACCATTGGCACCTAGGCTTGCCCACCAAGCCTCGTTTGCGATGCGGTTGACATGCCAATTTGCATCAGGATGCATAGTGTCCACTGGCAACGAATAGCTTGCCAATACTCTGGTGCCAAACAAGTTGGTCTGATCGATAGTCTGCCCATCCCATTGGTCAATCCACTCAGCGGGTCGGTCGGCTGTGCAGACTAACAAGGGCAGCTCCTGATAATAGGCTTCGGCAACGGCGGGGCTGTAGTTGAGGCCTGCTGTCCCACTCGTGCAAATCAAGACGATTGGCTGCTTGGCCGCCTGAGCCATACCAAGAGCCACAAAGGCCGCACTACGCTCATCGTTCTGGACAGTGACGGTAATGCTAGGATGGCGTGCGACAGCCAAAGCCAAGGGTGCGGACCGAGAGCCTGCCGAAACAACAGCATGACGAAGCCCTTGTTGTACCCATACCTCTAGCAAATGACAAACAGACGCAAAATTCATAACCGATCGAAAAAGGCACCTGCATCGATACGTTGGCGGGCCTAGGTCTGCAAATGTAACGGCATACAACCGCTATGGTTTACTTTTGCATCCAAATACACCAAAGTTGGATCTCGGATTTACTAGATGCGTGTAGGCCACGACTGGGCTCAATACGCTCATGACTAGCAAAACGGTCATCCCAACCAATATCATCCACTCCCGATTCTAATGCCAAGCCGACGACGATTACACCTCATCCGGACCCTCAACCTAGCCTGGCCAGTTGTTATCTCTCAGGCTAGCCACATGCTGATCACGTTTTGTGATACGCTGATTGTAGGCCGTATTGGCGAGGTAGAGCTGGCTGCCTCCGCCTTGGCCTCTAGCATCACCTCGGTGCTCCTGGTCTTCAGCATTGGTTTTAGTTTCCCAATATCATCCTTGGTAGCACAATCCGTCGGTGAGCGCGACCAACACAAAACCATCCAACTTTTCAAACACGGGATGCTAATGTGTCTTATCCTAGGCACAATCGTCGTTTTGGGTGGATTGATGGCGATGCCCTTGCTCCAATACTTACGACAACCAGAGGAGGTCATGGTCATCTTGCCACCATTCATGTTACAGCTACTATTATCCTTGCTACCAGTCATGATCTACCAAGGCTTCCGGCAGTTCATCGAGGGCCTAGGTGATACACGTCCTGCTATGATTGCTGGTTTGCTAACGGTCGGCATTAATGTAGGTCTCAACTATGTTTTTATCTTCGGCTATTTTGGTTTTACGGCTCAAGGAGTGGTCGGCAGCGGAATGGCCTCCCATGTAGCCCGTTGGTTCTTAGCCCTAAGCCTGGGCGCCTACATCTTGACCCAACCAAAGTATAGGGTCTATTGGCAGTCCTTTTTTGAGACACCGTTCAGGATCGGGGTGATGCGCGAGCTGGTTAAGTTCGGTTTCCCGATAAGCCTACAGCTTGTTTTCGAAGTAGCTGTTTTTAGTGCTGCTGCAATCATGATTGGCTGGATTAGCCCTCAAGCATTAGCGGCGCATCAGTCTGTGCTCACACTCGCTGGTCTGACCTACATGGCTGCATCTGGCATCGGTACAGCCACTAGCATCAGGGCAGGCAACTTCTTTGGCGCTCGTGACAACGTGCAGTTGCGACTCGCTAGCCAGACAGGTATTAGGTTAGCCGCTACTTTTATGGCTGGTTGTTCTATCCTCCTGATCGCTTTTCATAAGTTGATCCCTTGGTTGTTTTTGCACGAGGCTGGGTCAGTCCTGATTGCAAGCCAGCTCTTGTTGGTTGCTGCTCTTTTCCAGGTGGCAGATGGGGTACAGGTGGTCCTGCTAGGGGCCTTACGTGGCATTAATGACGTCAAATACCCAACCCTGATCACCTTGGTGGCCTATTGGGTTGTCGCTATGCCTCTTGGTTATATATTGGCCTTTTGGTTTGACCTTGCCGCACTCGGGGTCTGGATTGGGCTATGCTTGGGCCTTTTTGGTGCCTCAATCACACTCTTCTTTAGGCTTAAATACCAACTCAGGGTGCTGGACAAACGTCTTCCCACCATGGCTCCTGAGCCCGCTACCGTTATGATTGCTCATTAGAACACAGCAACTGACTTATCCGGTCGACTAGCCAATATCCACTATCGAAAACCTCTAGGATGCGGAACCGCACAGCCAAAATCGTCAATGACCCAGTCCATGGTTTTATCACCTTGCCGGCTGGTTTGCTGCTAGACCTGATCAACCATCCATGGGTCCAACGGCTGAGACGCATCAAACAGCTGGGCCTGACGGAGTATGTCTATCCTGGGGCCTTGCACACAAGGTTCCACCATGCACTAGGGACCATGCACCTGATGGACTTAGCTCTCGAGACTCTCAGCAGCAAAGGTCACGACATCAGCCCAGATGAATGGGAAGCTGCCAAAGCTGCCGTTCTGTTGCACGACGTTGGGCATGGCCCATTCAGCCATGCACTGGAGTACACAATCCTAACCAATGTCGATCATGAACATATAACCCTGCTCGTGATGCAACAACTGGTGCAGGAGCTAGGAGGCAACATGGGTATGGCCCTCCAGATGTTCAATGATACCTATCCGCGTCCTTTTTTTCATCAACTAATCAGTGGGCAGTTAGATGTCGATCGGTTGGATTACTTGGCTCGGGATTCGTTCTTCACGGGTGTGATCGAGGGTGGAGTTGC
>CANHWS010000080.1 GCA_947464365.1 Cytophagaceae bacterium
GAAAAAAATAGGTCCTTTTCGGGGAGGTTGTGGGTTGCCAGCGACTAAGTAGTAGTAGCATCAATGTGCGCTACTGAGGACTTTAGCCTTTGGCTTTGGTGGTTGGTTTTTTGCTGACGGTTTTTTTGATAGGGGCCTTTGTGGTCTCCATAGCGGCGGCCTCTTGTGCTTTTTTAAGCTCCTTGGCTTGCGCTCTGGCTTCTTTGCTCAGTTTTTTCTTTTCTGCTGCGGCTTGTTTGGCAGCAGCCTTTTTGGCTTTCTTTTGGCTAAGTTTGAGGTCATGTTTCTGACCTTTCTCTAGCTTCTCGGCCACCTTATCGAGCTTTTTGATCAGCTTTTTGGCAGCGTTCTTGGCCGACTTGGTTACACTTTCGCTCGCGATGGGGCTAATGCTTCCTAGGGCTTTCGTAATCTGGTCAGCTAGCTGAGCAGTGATTTGCTTTTTGGTTGGCTTTGCAGTTTCCATAAAAGGGATTTTGATAACGTAGGGTGCTGTTATCTAGGCACAAAGGTACGGGTTATCTCTAAATTACGCTTATGTTATGGCAATGTTACGTAAAAACTTAACATTGAACAAGTGTTTTCTTGATTTTTTTTGCACCTGTTCCGAATTAGTATTCTGACAACGCGCTGATCTCCCATTATTTGTTCTGTCGATACCTCTTATCTCATAACTTATGCCTACTGATTGTCGTCTTTGCCTTTATGCCGATGCTGGCGGCACCAAGACTACCTGGACTTGGTCTTGCGAACCTATCCTAGGCATTACGACAAATCCTAGCGACCTAACAGATGGGGGTATCGGTCGATATGATAATGCTTACGTAACATTAGGTATCAATCCCAATACGATGGGTCAGCAGGCGATCAGGGCAGTATTGTTAGCTGCTGAGGGGATACTGAAGCAACAACTTGCAGCCCATAGCATAGGTTCGTGGTCAGCCGAAGGCCCAAACTCCGAACCTGAACCAACAGGTAGGGTTGTCCTGACGGAGGTCTATTATTATGGTGCCGGTTGTGGGGCTCAGGCCAATCGGGAGTTGATGGCTGGGTTGATAGACCAGGTTTATCGAGGTAGTCCTGCTCAGGAACTAGTCGTACATGTCGATACTGATTTAGCCTTTGCGGGTCTTAGCCAGTGGGGGGAGGAGGCTGGTTTGGTGGCCATCCTGGGCACTGGCTGCAATGTGGGGCTTTGGCAGCCAACCCTCCTTAGTTCCGCGAAAGGGCAGCAGGCAAAAGGACCGATTGGAAAGATCGTGGACGCTGCACCGAGCCTTGGTTTTTGGCTTGGTGACGAAGGGGGTGGGGCATGGGTTGGTAAGCAGATCATGAGGGAATACCTCTTGGGCGAGGTACCCAGGTCTATTGTGCCTATCCTAAGCCAGATTCTTGGTCCGACCGAGACCCTATTGCAGCGGTTTTATCAGGCTGCAAGCCCAGCTGCCATGGCCGGCGCAATCCTGTCTGGTTTAGCAACAATAGGACGGGCGGATCATCCAGATTTACAACCTTGGCTTGATAACTCTATTAGGGCTGGGTTTGAGGCCTTCGTCAGGACCTATGTGCTACCGCTTAGTGCCGCGCACGGGTACAAATCTGTTCGCTGTGTGGGTGGCATGGCCTGGCACTACCAGGCGCTATTGGCCGAGGTACTGGCCCGGGCTGGGTTGCGGCTCGATCGGGTTGTGCAGACTCCGACATTGTCCATTGATCAGCCCAAATACTAGTTGCTTGTGGCTATAAACAAATCAGCTGATCGATAGTCTTAAGCAACAGATGCTTTAAGACTGATTGATAGCCTTTCGGTGCTGACTATTGCGTCAGCGTCTTATAACCTTGGGTCAACCAAGACCTCTCCCAGTAGCATTTTGGGGCCTAGGTCCAGTAGTGTTTTTGCAGCTTCTGGCCATAAACTTGGACCTACTGATCGATTTGGGAGGCCCGATTGCGATAAAAGATGGCTATAAGGCCCTATCTTGGTGCAGCGCTTTTGGCGATATTGACTACTTTTGCCTAACCCAATAACTATGCGCAGCATCATACGGCGCTAACTGAGAACAAGTGGAATCATTGCTCAATCTGTTTTTAGCGTTCCTCTGGTCGTTTGTGATTGCTGTTTTTGCGATACCAAGCATCATCAGCGTTGCCCACCGGAAGAACTTGCTGGACGAACCCAACTTCAGGGGGATGCACCAGTCCTTGACCCCTCGGCTGGGTGGCTTGGCTATTTTTGCCGGTTTCATCTCCTCGATGACGCTATTTGGAATGTCAACGCCCTCGATCCAGAAAATATTGGCGGGCAGTGTGCTTTTGTTTTTCATCGGCCTCAAGGACGACATCGTTGCCATCTCCCCTTTCAAGAAGTTTTTTGTCCAGATCCTGGCTACAGGTATCGTGGTGTTTTTGGGGGATATCCGGATCACCTCGTTCCATGGTTTTCTGAATATTGGCGAGATTCCGGACGGGATCAGCTACGCGTTTAGTTTCCTGACCATCATCGGCATCACGAATGCGGTCAACCTGATTGATGGTCTCGATGGCCTCGCAGGGTCAATCACGATGGTGATCTCGAGTGTCTTTGGCTTGGCCTTCTTTGTGATGGATGACCTACCTTTTACCTTTTTAGCGGTCTGTATAATAGGTGCCATTGTGGGTTTCTTGCGCTATAACATCCACAAGGCAATCATCTTTATGGGTGACACAGGGTCCTTGACATGCGGTTTTCTGGTCTCGGTGATGGCCATCGAGTTCCTGCATCAGGATAAACTCCAGGCTAGTCCATCGATATCGGTGGCCATCTTGTGTATCCCATTATATGATACCCTACGTGTTTTTGGCTGGCGTATCCTGAAAGGCCGTTCGCCCTTTTCTCCAGATAAAAACCACATCCACCACATCCTGAGCCGTTCTGGCCTGTCGCAACTCCAGATCGTCGGCACCTTGATCTTGATCAATATGGCTCTTATCGGGATTACTTTCGTGCTACGTGGCCTAGGTGACAACATCCTTTTGCCAATCTTGATAGGTCTATTTGCGTTGGTGACCGTAGGCCTAGAGTTCCTAGCCAAAAAGCATCCCGAGCACCCCAAGATGGTGATGCCAGACGCCTTGCTAGAGCAGGAGCCTGTCTAAGACCAGCTGAGACGCCTCACAGCTATGATCCTTCGATTACAACAGGTGTGGGACGTCCGTACACTGCCGCATCGAAGAGGGCACGGAAGACTGGCAAATCAAACTTTTGGTGATAGATGTTAACCAGACGCACTAGTTTTGCATTTTGTTGCTTGGCGCAGGCATTGCAAATTTAGAAGCCTCCGCTCCCTCCTGATCTTGGTGGTTATGGTGATGGCAACAAAACACGGAGACCCGTCTGCCACAAGGGCAAAGGCCTCCTAGCCATCTTAGTACAATCCATCCCAGCTCTTTCCTTGAGATCCAGCATCTTGCGTTTCGGCATCCTCCTGTTTTGCTTGTTCAGTCAGCAGACGTTGTTCCCTATTGGGGCACAGGCGGCGGTGGTGCGAGCCTTGCTGGACGATTGGCTAGTATATCATCCTGTGGGTAAAAATTATTTACCCTACGACTACCAGATCGACCGCAATACACTGACAGTTAGTACCTGGATCAATCCGCGTAGTGATAATTATTACCTTGAGCTCAGCCAGCCCGTCGGGACCTGTGTGTATTTCAATGGGCACCTTTGGTACAAGGTCGCCAAGCCGGGTACGGTCCATATCTTGCTACAGGACGTATTTGCCCAAGAGTCCCCTAGCCATATCCCTGTTTTCCTGACCATTTTTTCGCCCAATGGCAACATTTCAGTCGACAAGATGGGCATCGTCAACGAGCCCAAACCGACCCTGACGACCAAGGCGATGGTTTATGCCCAAGGCAGTACCAGCACTCCAGACCAGAAGCCCATTGTCCTGCCTAAACTCCCTTTACGGAACGAGTCAGCCTTGTTGTTGCTGCTCATCATCTTCCTGTATGGTATCATCAAGCAGTTTGATCCGCGCGAGTTTACACAGCTGCTATCAGTAGCCGATTTGGTCCGGAATCCATTAGAAGGATACGGCGGAGCAGCGCGCAAGATCTGGACCAGCACCAACATCTTCATGATGATCGCTAACTGCTTGGCCATCACCTACGTCTTTAGCCTCAGTGACCGATATGAGACTGCCATCCGGTACGTACAGGACTTTTTTGCGGATTATCAGCTACTGCCATTGGCTTGGTTGGTGCCAATGTTGTTCTTCTTGGCGGGTTGTGCCTACTACCTACTCAAGTTTGTTTTGGTCGAGTTTGCGAGCACCATCTTCCAGGCCAGTCGGGTTAGTACCATCCACTTTTATGAGTTTCTGCGCCTATCCAGCTTCTTGAGCATCAGCTTGTTGGTCTTGGTTGTCCTGGTCTATAACACCTTCTTCCTGAGCCTATCAGTCCTGTGGGTTGGCCTTGTGGTTTTGGTAGCGCTAATGCAGGGCTTGCGCCTGCTGAAGGTGGCCCTAGTGGCTATGCGGATGGCCAGCTTTAGATTGTTGTACTTAATTGCCTACCTTTGCATTACCGAAATTGTCCCTATGGTCCTGATGTTGCGCATTCTGATGCCAACTGCTTGATCACGAAGTAGGTCCTATTGACGTGCCGAGGATGCCACCCCACTAGCTAGTGTTTTGGCTCCGTCCGCTCCATATCATCGATCATCATCCCCCCCGCACGGTTGTTGCCTATGACCACCGAAGACTCAATAGAGGTTAACGACAGAATCAAGAAAGTTACGACCCTACTCATCACCCAGGCGACCCCCGCAGAGGAAAACAATCCGTATTCGGCCCTCGCCAAGAAGTATGGTCTCAAGATCGATTTTCGGCCTTTCATCGAGATTGCTAGGGTCCCCCTTCGCGAGTTCCGGAAGCAGAAGATCAATATCCTGGAGCATACCGCCATTATCTTCACGAGCCGCCACGCAATCGACAACTTCTTTGGTCTGGCCGGCGAGCTCAAGCTCGAGATGCCGCCAGAGATGAAGTACTTCTGTGTTACCGAGCAAACCGCAAATTACTTGCAGAAGTACATCGTGATCCGGAAACGCAAGATTTTTTCGGGCGGACGCACCGCTGCAGACCTTTGCGAAGTGCTCAAGAAACACAAGACGGAAAACTACCTTTTCCCTTGCAGCAACATCCGAACACCCGAGATTCCGGAGTTTCTGGCCAAGAATAGTATCGCTTACAAGGAGGCCGTGATGTACGAAACCGTAAGTTCTGACCTATCAGACCTTGCGGAAGTCAATTATGACATCATCGCATTCTTTAGCCCTTCTGGTCTAGAATCGCTGCGGGTCAACTTCCCGGACTTTAAGCAAAACGACACCCGCCTGGCTGCTTTTGGCACCACCACTGCAAAAGCCGTGACGGATGCTGGTTTGGTCCTTGATATTGTAGCGCCACACCCCAATGCCCCTAGCATGACAGGCGCCATCGAGCTATATATCAAAAAAGCCAACAACATTAAGTAGCTGTCCTGCTCATTTTGACCAAGTTAGCACCCAGCCGCAGTCTTTTGACGTAAGGAAGTGGTATGGTAGGTTCCCAAAAAAACCAAATATATTAACTTGCGTATCTGATTTTACCATATTTTAGCGCACCGTTCCTAATACAGGTTACGCTACTTTCGCCTAAAAGGTCTCTCACTGGTCATCTTCTGAAATGAAAAAGATACTTCTACTGGTCGTTACTGCACTGATGGTTACTTGGCATAGTGCCAATGCCCAGCAGGATGCTCAGTTTACCCAATACATGTTCAACACCTTGTTCTACAACCCGGCCTATGCAGGTCTGGACGAAGGCACAAGGTTCCAAGTACTTTCGAGAGCACAGTGGCTGGGTTACAACACAACCAGTAACGGTTACGGGGGGATCAACACCTACATGGTGTCAGCTAATGCTCCGATCCAGGCCATCAATAGCGGCATTGGCTTCCACGCCGTGCTGGACTACATTGGTCCACGCCGTCTGGAAGAATATCAATTGTCTCTTGCTCATCATATTGATCTCGGTAAAGGTAAACTCAGCTTTGCGTTGCGTCCGGGTGTTAATGGTGTGAGCATCGACCGCGACAGGCTAGTTGCCCGTGACCAGAACGACCAGGTTCTTTCTCAGCTTAACAATGCACGTTCTTACCGCTTTGACCTTGGCGCTGGCGTGATGTACAAAACCAAAGACTACTACGTAGGTGTGTCTGCAAGCCGTATTTTGGCACCTGACTACAACTTTGGCATCAACGTACCGGGCCTAAGCTTCGAAAACAAATCTGTACCTCATGTGTACCTCACTGGCGGATACAACTTCTTCCTGAACGATACCTGGACCCTGACCCCGTCTACCCTCGTTCGTTACATTACCAATACTCCGTCTGACGCATCAGTGATGGTTGACGCCAACTTGATGGTTGACTACGACAAGTTTATCTTCGGTGGACTTTCTTACCGCTACAGAAGCAGTGATGCAAGTCTTGTTGTTGGTGTTAACCTCCTGAAGGATAAAAACCTAAGGATTATCTATGCTGCTGATTTGGTTACCCCAGGTCAAACAGTAGAGGCAACAGCCCGCACTAGCCACGAAATCAGCCTGAGCTATGCTTTGCCTTTCGTGCCACGGTTGCCACGCCCAGCCATCAAAACGCCGAGGTTCCGTTACTAGGATATTCTCCCAAGGACTTACTAGTTGCATACTACCAGATACATTCTTAAAGGTGCCAACACCGTTGTCGCGCAAGCTGACAAACCGTTGACACCTTTACTTTTTGCCAGATAGCAGCTGCAAACTTGCAGTCTGATTTATCTGACAACAATGATTGCCCGCTCCAGAGTAACATCAGTCCGCTAGATGATGATGTGTTTGCTGCCCAATGGTGCAGCATGAGTAGGGTAGTCTGATCACCCCCCCAACATACTTCCTTCCCTCCTGCATGATTGCGGTCCGGATGTTGGCGCTGAAAGCCAAGTACCACCACTGCCTTTGGGGTTATTACGCCCAATCCTGCCAAGCTGATGTCAATTTTGACCAAAAAAAATGGTCAGTGGACAAAATATCAGCCGGAGGAGGATCAAGATCCTTAAAGTTCGAAATCAGCTGATATGTAGGCTCAGAGCGGAATTTGAGGTACCAAAATGTAGGGTTGACAACAAAAAAATCAAAAAATGCGGGTGGTAGGCCTTTATTTTACTGGCCAACCACTTGTAATAAAGAATCACTTACATATTTTTGTGATACCAAGACCTAGGCTAAACACTTTGGGCGCTGGTGACAAGTACTTACTTACAAGGTGATATGAATCGTTCGAACATGAAGAGTTTCCGCTCAGGGGTGTTACTGGTTGCAGGGCTTATGGCTTTGACAGGCTGTGCGCTCTTCGGAGTAGGCAACCGAAAGATTGAGGGTGAGCTAGTAGGCTACGAAGGCAGACCAGCTTGGACCCAAGTAGTGCCCTATGGCATGGTCGTGATTCCTTCAGGGACGTTCCACATGGGACAGTCTGACGAGGACATTGCTTCTTCCAACATCAACTTCAATAAGCAGATCACAATCGGTGGATTCTACATGGATGACACCGAGATCACCAATAATGAGTACCGTCAGTACACCGAGTTCCTGAAAGAGCTTGGTGAGGAAGGTAACGACACGACGGACTATCGCTTCAATGCCGATCAGGCCAAGATGATTGCCGACAAGAAGTTCTTCCCTGATACAGCCGTCTGGATGCGTGACTTCTCGCACCACATGGGTGATCCGCTTGTTCAGTACTACTTTTTCCACCCGGCCTTCAACGACTATCCTGTCGTTGGTGTCAACTGGAAACAAGCCAACTTGTTCTGCAAGTGGCGTACTGAGTTTTACAACACATCACGTGTGATCAACGGTGAGGTGCAGATGCCTAACTTCCGTCTTCCTAGCGAAGCAGAGTGGGAGTTTGCTGCCCGCGGTGGTCGTGACCTTGCACCATACCCATGGGGCGGCCCGTACATCCGGAACATGAAAGGATGTTTGTTGGCTAACTTCAAGCCAGGACGTGGTAATTATTATGACGACGGCTATAGCTACACAGCGCCAGCAGGTTCGTTCTTTAGTAATGATTACGGCCTTTACGACATGAGCGGAAACGTTAGCGAGTGGTGTGCTGATGCATTTGCAGAAGCTAGCTATCCTATCGTTTGGGACTTGAACCCAACCTATTACAAAGCCACCGAGCCACGCAAAGTTATCCGTGGTGGTTCGTGGAAGGACATTAGTTTCTACCTGCAAACTGGTACTCGTAGCTACGAGTACGAAGATACATCTAAGTCATACGTTGGTTTCCGCTGCGCGGTTACGTACCTTGGTCGTTCTTCAGGTGAGGAATTCTAGGACAATTTAATAGTCCTTTAATTTCTGGAAGCTGATCTCCGCTTTAATTACCAACCATAACCAAAATCTTTCACAAGACTACTCCAATCATTCCGTTCAGGCCATGTCCCATTACAGAACCAAAAGGAAGGCGACCTTCCAAGACAAGTTTTACAACAATATTGCCCCTATCGTTACTGGCGTTGGTGCATCTGTCGTAATCGTCGGTGCCCTTTTCAAAATCCAACACTGGCCAGGTTCTGGTCCTCTTTTGATTGCTGGTCTCGGTACTGAGGCTCTTTTGTTCTTGCTTTTTGCTTTTGCACCACAACATGCCGATCCAGATTGGTCTATCGTGTACAAGGAGCTTGACCCAGAGTACGAAGGTGATTTCGGTGTCAACCCAGCTGAAGACGGCGCCAAAAACTCAGTAGTAAAACGCCTTGAGGATATGCTCGAGAAAGCTAAAGTTGACCAATCATTGGTTGAGAAACTTGGCCGTGGCATGAACACTCTAGCTGAAAGCGCAAGTAAAATGTCTGAACTTGGCAATGCTGCTGTCGCCACTGCTGAGTACAGCAAAAACACAAAAGCCACTGCTGATGCTATGGCTAACATGAACAAGTCACTGTCTGCCACAGCTACTGCTATGGGTGACATCGCTACTTCATCTGCTGCTACTGCCAACGATAGCAAAGCGTACCATGCTCAGGTTCAGGTCGTGACCAAGAATTTGACTGCACTTAACATGGTGTACGAAAATGAGCTGAAGGATACCAACAGCCACATCAAGGCCATGAACAAATTTATGGGCAACATGAGCACAGCAATGGACTCAATGGCCTCTGCAGCAGCCGATACTCAGGCTTTCAAGGCCGAGATGTCCAAGCTCAACAAAAACCTGACCTCTCTGAACTCAGTATATGGCAATATGTTGTCAGCTATGCGTGGTTAATCGCCAATGCATCGACTGAAAACCCTATTTGTTCATATACCCACACACTACTAAAGCATAGGCCCTTATACGGTCTATCATAAAAAGAAATGGCAGGAGGAAAAGAGACCCCAAGGCAAAAGCTGATTGGGTTGATGTACCTGGTGCTTCTAGCGCTACTTGCGCTACAAGTATCTGATACCGTAATGGAGCGGTTCTTCTTCTTGGAGAGCTCCCTAATTCGGGCAAAAGACGAGTCTACAACACGTAACATAAACCGTGTTGGTGCAATGGTCAAGAAGGTAGCAGAAATGGGTAACAAACCTGTTGACGTCGCCAAGTTGACTGCAGCTCAGGAACTTCGTGCTAAGACCAAACAATTGGTCGAAAAAATCGCGGAGATTCGTCAGAGTGTTATTTTTTATTGCTCTGGCACCAAGAACGAAAAAGAAACTATTGATCCTGAAAAAGGCGGATTGTACATCCAGGCTAAAGAGGAGCAAAAAGTTGCTGAATACCTTGAGCTTAATGGCTCTAAAGAAGGCAAGGCCCTCAAAAATGGTCTTGATGAGTATGTTAACTATCTCAACGGATTGAAGGCTAAGTTCCCTGAGCTTGCCAACAAGAAGTTTGAGATGCTTGCCTTTGACGGTAAAGATGACCCTATATTCAAGAACAATCCTGAGCAAAAAGGCAAGAACTTCCTCGAGCTCAACTTCCACCATACACCACTTGTAGCTGCTGTCGCAGTACTTGCCGACAAGCAAAACAAAGTGTTGAACTATGAGGCTGACGTGTTGTCTAGCTTCAGCGTTGGTGAAGAGGTGATTACGTTTGACGAGGTAGTGCCGATGTACTCACTAGAGTCTCGCATCGTTGCTGCTGGTACCAAGGCAAAAGGTAAAATCTTCGTAGCTGGTAAAGACAGCAAGTTGATTCCTACGATCAGCTTGACAGGTGCCCCAGTTAAGATTGTGGAAGGTGTTGGCGAGTTTGAGTTTACTGCCTCTGGTGGTGCTTATGACCCAGAAACACGTCGTGTCAAGCAAACCAAAGCATTCCACATCTCGATGCCTTTCAAAGGCTCTACCAAAGAGTTTGACGGCAAGCTTGAGTACGAAGTTGCTGAGCCACAAATCGAGGTTAGCTCTGGTGCAGTATCAGCTCTTTACCTTGAGTGTAACAACCCATTGAAAATTAAAGTTCCTGCCCTTGGTGCTGAATACAACCCGAGCTTCAACTGCTCTGGTGGTTCTATCAAGAAAGGCGCTTCGATTGGTGACGCTATTGTTTACCCAACCAACCCTGCTGGTGTTGAGATTGGTGTAAACAGCGATGGTACCAACCTTGGTAGTGTTAAGTTCAAGACCAAAGCTGTGCCTAACCCATCGTTTGAGGTAAAAACAGGCGGTCGCCCGGTTGACTTCCTGAAAGGAGAGCGTAACAACATCATCAACGTGACCATCAAGGCCATTCCTGATGCTGGTTTCGCAGCTGCCTGCCCTGACGATGCTGTTTACCAAATTGCTTCTTGCGAGGCTGCTCTCATCGTTGGTGGTGGTGTCCGTAAGACAACTAGGTTTACTAGTGGTGTGATCCGTGTGGGTGATCTTAACCCAAATCCAGGATCACGTATCTTTATCAAGATTGAAAAACTTGTTCGTATCACTGCGACAGGTGACCAAAAAGAAGTGAAAATGCCAGATCAGAGCCGCATTTTCAATATCAGCTTCATTGAGTAGGTTCTGGTACAAACAGGTGTAATATGCTACGGAAATCAATCTACAGCCTCTTTCTTGCCCTTGCTATGGTGGTTACTGCCACTGTCGCTATGGCGCAGCAAGATCCAGCTGCAATCAAATCGGAGCTGGCGAGCATTAATGCTCAGATAGCCACAACCAGCAAGCAGATCAAAACTGCCAAAGGTGCCAAGAAGAAGAACTTGCAGCAAGAGCTCAAGACGCTTCAGGCACAAAAGGCGGATATGCAAAAGTTGTTGTCTGCAGCCGGTGCTACAAAAACGACTACTACAACTTCTGAGAATGACTCTGAGATCATTAAGGTATACCCTTATGATAGCACAGACTATCAGGTCAAGAGTGGTTACAATCCGCTTAGTGTAATGCCTGTTCACGTCAGTGATGTGATGCAGCGTACCAAGATGATTCGTCGTATTGATTTTCGCGAGAAGTGTAACAACAACTTTAGGTTCCGTGGAGCCGAGTTCTGGAAGTATGTGTGTGAGGCTTACCGCCTAGGTCAGCTCGAAGCATTTACTGATGACTCGCTCAACAAGGTAAAGAACTCTAAGTATGTCCTGGAGAAACTCATGAACGTTGAGCGTGACGAGAACGGTAAGATTACCGATTCGCGTCCCCGTGACAATCAGAACTTTTATCTGGCCGAAATCAAGGAAGACCTTTTGTTTGATCGTCAGCGTTCACAAACCTTCTACGACATTCAGTCAGTTGGCCTGATCCTTCCTGCTCAGTACAGCGAAAAGTCGGCAACAGAGCCTATCTGCTATTTCCGTTACAAAGACGTCGAGCGTGTGCTAGATGCTAATCCACGGGCTAAATGGCGTAACTCTTACAACACAATCGAAGACCGTCGTTTTTCTGATGCCTTCCGTTTGCGTTTGTTCTGTAGCCGCATCATCAAGATGTCTAAAGACAACCCAATCAACGAAGAGATTTCTGCACTTCCGAAGTACGAGAAGTTTGGTGTCAAAGGATGGTTGCTTGCCTCACAACAATTCGAGTATGACTTGGTCAGCCAAGAAAATGAGCTTTACGACTATTAATAGCCGCAATAGTATCATGAAAGGGAGCTTAGGCTCCCTTTTTTTGTTTATGCAAATGGCGGCGGCCCTATTTATATGGTTTTCGTTTGTCCTTGGTCCTATTTACAGCTGTTTTGCCCAACCGACTACTTGGACTAGCCAGACTAGTCAAGATGTTTTTGTGGTGAATAGGGCCTACCTCAGCAACTTTTTTGCCAATCGGTCTATGCTCGATGCTTCGGTTGGAGCTGTTGTAAGTACCAATGCTGCCTTTAACCAGTTAGGTTCAGGATTTTTGGCCACAAATGCTATTAGGTTGGATGTGGGACAAGAGTGGCGTTCTGGTGTTGGTTGGTACTATGGTCCTAGGCTTAAGGCTACGTTTAATGATCGGTCTAGGCCCGCCTTTGACTTTGATTTATTGGCTGGTCATAGAGGACAGGTTGGTCGTTTGGAGCTCTATGTGCAAGGAATGTTGACCCGTGAGTTGGCGGCTTCCTCCCAGTTCAATGCCACGGTGTTCACGGGTATGGTGGGTTTGGTTTGGCCGATACGTA
>CANHWS010000081.1 GCA_947464365.1 Cytophagaceae bacterium
CAAAACAAATAAGGTGGACCGTAGCAGCAGACAGACAAATCAGCATACCAATGCTAAGCAATCCGCCCCGCAGGACCTTGACAAACCCAAAGTAGTAGCCCAGCCAAGCCCACCTGCCTCGACAGATGATAACGATAAGCTGCCTGGTACTACAAACCAAGGAGGTGAGCGTCACGATAGGGGCGCAGCTTCCGAAAACCGATCTGCATCGCCTAATTCTGAACGCAGAAATAAGGGACCAAGAGCAGTATAGGGTCACTAATACGACCTTGGCATACATGGTTGACGCTGAGGTAAGATGGCGTCTTGGTCATCTTTGCCCCTACCTTCCAAATTTGCCAGCAATGCCTGTGTTGCGGAACGTGATGAGTTTATGACCGAAAAAGTTAGTCACAAAACCGAAGCCGGTGCCGAAAATATGAGATGCGAGCTCTCGGTTGATGAAGGCAAAGCCTAGGGCACCAATATTGGTCTTGACCCAGTTGTGCACATCTGGGTTGACCTGTATATAATAGTTATTAATCTGGAGGGCTAGCAGTGCAAAACAAAGGGTCACTGCCCAAGCTGCAGCTGATACCACTACAAACTTGATGGCCTCCTTGGTGGTATTGCCTGAGTTTTTAGCGTCGAACAAAAATAATTTGGTCAGGGCAAAGGCTACGACCATACCCGTACCATAGGCCAAGGTTACGGAGGTTGCAAACCCAAACTTAAACTGCTCGGAATAGATAATCCGGGACCCAACATTGAAACTATAGCCTACACCAGCAACGCCAAGGTACTTGGCAAATTCAGTAAATCGCTGTCTGTTGGTTCGTCGGTTAGTACCTGTTGGGCGGTCCTTCGTGTCGTCGTTCACTATGACTAGGGCTGGTTAATTACAGGGCAAAGAATAGGAGAAATATGGCAATGGGGCAAAGAAGCTCATCATGGGGTGAGCCCACGGCTAAACCGAAACAGCAGCTTTGATGGCAGGATGAGGGTCGTAATTGATGACTTTGATATCGTCATAGGTAAAGTCATCAAGCTCTTTGATATCTGGATTCAGAACTAGTTGTGGCAGGGGTCTGAAATCGCGACCGAGCTGGGTCTGGACTTGGTCAAGATGATTGAGGTAGATATGCGTATCGCCACTAGTCCAGATAAACTCGCCAGCCTCTAGGCCGGTAACTTGGGCTATCATTTGAGTCAGTAGGGCGTAGGAGGCTATGTTGAACGGCACACCAAGGAAAACATCAGAACTACGTTGATAAAGCTGGCAACTTAGTTTGCCATCAGCTACATAAAACTGGAACATCAGATGGCATGGTGGAAGTTTCATCTGGTTGATTTCTGCCACATTCCATGCACTGACAATGATACGTCTTGAATCCGGATTGGTCCGAAGCTGTTGCACCACTTGTGCAATCTGGTCTATATATCCTCCGTCTGGGGTTGGCCAGCTTCGCCATTGTGTGCCATAAACCGGACCTAAGTTACCATCAGAATCCGCCCACTCGTCCCAAATAGAAACTCCATTGGCTTTAAGGTAGGCAATGTTAGACGATCCTTTCAGGAACCATAAGAGTTCATGAACGATAGACTTAAGATGGACCTTTTTGGTAGTCAGAAGTGGAAAACCGTCTGCGAGGTTGAACCGCATCTGATAGCCAAAAACACTGATTGTGCCTGTGCCTGTACGGTCCGACTTACGCACCCCAGTATGCAAGATGTGCTCTAAGAGTTGATGGTATTGCTGCATTGCTTATTCTTTTGAAAGACCCAGTGTATTCACACCCAAACAGATCAAAATTGTCGTATTCGAGCTTGTGGCACCTACCAAGGTAGCGCAAGTTAAGCGCAATAATTTTATAGGCAGATATGCCGTCCTTAGCTTAGGTCCATTTGCTTGCACAAGTTCTGGACCTATCCCTAGCCTCCTTAGCCCGTGGCCAGTCCTAGACAGGGCATAAAAAAAGAGCCGCACCGTTGGGTGGGGCTCCTTTTTGTGACCAGATAGTGGCAACTACTTCTTGGTCTCGTCTTTCTTTACTTCAGCTTTCGCCTCAGTTTTGCCGTCTTCTTTAGCTGATGCTTTGTCATCGGCTTTCTTGTCGCCGCATGCCTTAGCATTGCTCTTGCTCTTGCAGCAGGCCTTTTTCTCGCCGCTACATTCTTTTTTGTTTTTGTCGTCGCCGAGGGTAGATGCACTAGCCATGCCAGTACCTACAAATGCAAAAAGGGCGATCGCGATCAGGAACTTGTTCATAATATCTTGAGGGGGGATTAAGGGTGAAACAAAACTAGTGATACAAAGATAAGCAGGCTTTTAAATATTCGTTATCTCTTGGTCATCGAGGTCAGGACCTTAACACTTTGCTAGGAAATAACGTCTAACCCACCATTGCTATTGCGGCTTAGGTGGCAAAAGAACTACTTTTTGGCTGGTTGTGCCTTCAGCATGTTGGTCGGTGCAGACAAAACAGGTTGCTGATCTGGTGCCTTCTTATCCACCTTGGCCTTGATGGTAACATACTGTGTAGGATCTTGTGGGTCGCTACTGAAGATGGTGACCATTTGTTGGTTATCGCCCTCGTGTTTGCCAGTGCTATTGAAAGTAACTTTGATGCTGCTGCTTTCGCCAGGGGCCAATACTTTTTTGGTGGGCTCAGAGGCGGTACAACCGCAGTTGGCCTTGGTCTTTTTGATGACTAGTTTCTCCTTGCCAGTATTTGTGAACGTGAAGAGGTGGCTCACTTCGCTATGGTCATTGATGACACCAAAGTCATGCTCTTTTTTGTCAAAAGACAACTTAGGTGCCTTGGCGGCCTCTTCTGGGGTAAGCTTCCTTGGGGTATCCTCCATAGTGGCAGCTATGTAGAGATCCGTTCCGGTTTTGTCGTCCTTGGTCAGGAGCTTGACGGCGTCGTTGCTGAAGCCATACTCTAGCTTATTGGCCGGGTTGAAATCCACTTTGATGGTTGATGTCTGCTTTGGCTTTACAACGAGCGGGTCAATCGTAATTTTGAGGTGCGGGTAGGCAGTTGTGTTGATTTGCTCGAGGGTCTGATCTACGTCGCTGTCGTTATAGATCTTGAAGGTTTTGGTAACGACGTTTTTGCTGCCAGGAGTAACCTTGTCCAGATAAAGACTGCGGCTTGCCAAGCGGAAAGCACCAAGTTTGTCTGGGTACAGATCAGCAGGTGTTTTTTCGCGCTCAATGACGTTCCCTTTGATATTGAGAGTCAATGTAGAGTCCTTGTCGGTGCCGTCAGCTTTTTTGCCAAGTTTGGCATAAACAGTCAGGTATTTGTCGAACTTACCGGGGCGACCTGCCGGGTTGTACTCAGCATCCACATAGCCAGTGTTTCCTGGCTGGATGTCGATCCGGGACCAGTCGGGCGTGGTGCAGCCGCAGCCAGCAACCACTTTGTCGATCTTGAGGATACCCTTGCCTGTGTTGGTGAAACTAAAACGATGCTTCTGAGGACCTAGCTCTTCCTTAAAGGTGCCAAAGTCATAGGCTGGTGTCTGGAACTTGACCGCCCCAAGATCTTGGGCAGTAGCAGCACCACCATAAGCCAAAATGGCAACGGATGCGCCAGCAATAAGCATTTTTGTCAGTCGGGTCAGCATAGCAAATGATGCGAGGATTGGTTGAAAAAAGGTAGAAATAAGTTTGGAAAGGTTTGAGACCGGTGGGCAATATACCCTGGTGCCGAAATACATAACCTAGGCATTTTGACCACCAAAGGCCGATTTATTGCCCCTTAGCAAAAATCATACCTTTTTTTGGCCAGGGTTGCCTAACTTCGTGTCGGTAGGCAAATATAACCCCAGACAGTAAGCAATAATGCCTCACGGCTTGGAGTTAACAACATTAACATTTCATCCACATATCTGCCGCCCCTTGGCCTAAATGGCTTAGGATACCACCGAACGATTATGGCAAGGATATTAACTGGCATCCAGAGCTCTGGCATACCGCACCTAGGCAACCTACTTGGCGCCATCATGCCCGCCATCGAGCTCTCGCGAGATAAAGCCAATGACTCATTGTTCTTCATCGCTGACCTACACAGCATCACAACTGTAAAGGATGGAGCCACGAGGCGCACCAATGTTGATGCCGTAGCTGCCACCTGGATAGCACTCGGCTTTGACTATGACCAAAACATGCTCTACCGACAGTCGGACCTGCCAGAGGTCTGCGAACTGACTTGGTACCTGAGTTGCTTTGTACCTTTCCCAATGTTGCAGAATGCCCATTCGTTCAAAGACAAAAGCGACAAATTGTCGGATGTCAATGCTGGCCTGTTTACTTACCCAGTCCTGATGACTGCTGATATTTTGCTGTATGATGCCAACATTGTCCCGGTAGGAAAGGATCAGCAACAGCATCTCGAAATGGCACGTGACACCGCTCGTGCTGTCAACTTCCACTATCAGACAGAGGTATTTGTCGTACCAGAGGCTAAAATCGACACCAATGTAATGACGGTACCGGGTACTGATGGCCAGAAGATGAGCAAAAGTTACGGCAACTTTATAGACGTCTTTCAGGATCCAAAGGCCATAAAAAAACAAGTCGCAGGCATTGTCACGGATGCCTCGACACTTGAAGAGCCCAAAGACCCCGAACTAAGTACTGTTTATAAGCTATTTAGACTAGTGGCTTCAGCTGAGGCCGCCACTGCCATGGCCGAAAAGTATGCCGCTGGCGGCTACGGTCATGGCCATGCCAAGGCCGAGCTTACCGAGGCTTTGGTTGCTGCCTTTGCCCCTGCCCGTGAGCGCTACAACCAACTGATGGCCAACCCTGACGAAATCGACCGAATCTTGGCTCAGGGTGCTGATAAGGCACGCCAAATTGGAACTAGAACCCTAGATCGGGTACGGTCAGTTATGGGCACCGGGCCTCGTAAGCTGATGTAACCTTCTGATCTTGGACTACCGTATCGCCTTTGTTTCGAGTCAACTTTTAAATTACCAGTATCGATTAAGCAATCATCTCCACCTCTTCATCAACCTAGGTACATTAACTGTACTTCCCCGAAAACTGCCGTCTATTATGCAAAAACTAGGTCTGTCCCTTTCGCAACAGCAAAAGCTCTCGCCCCAGCAGATCCAATTTATCAAGCTCTTGCAGATACCGACTGCTGAGCTCGAGAAAAGGATCGAAGAAGAGTTGGAGGTCAACCCAGCCCTTGAAGAAGGTCGGTTTGACGACAATAGCAACAACGATACTGATCAATACGAAGCCACTGACAATGGCATTGAAGCCAACAGCCTTGATGAAGACGAGTCCATGCACGTGGACGACAACATCGAGATTGGTGACTACCTCAACAGCAACGACATTGCAGGCTACAAAATGCAAGGTGATGGCTTTGGTGGTGATGAAGAAGACCGTGAAATCCCGGTTGTAGGAGACACAACCCTAACTGAAACCCTGCTGACCCAATTAGGTTTTTTGCGGCTAGACGAGGTCCAGAATGCGATTGGCAATCAGCTGATCGGGAGCATCGAGAATGATGGATACATCCGGCGGGACCTAGATAGCATCGTGAATGACCTTGCCTTTGCCCAAAACCTTAATGTCGAGACCGAACAAGTGCTAGAGGTCCTGAAGATGATCCAGCAGTTTGACCCACCTGGTATTGCGGCCCGCAACCTGCAAGAGTGTCTGGTGCTGCAACTTGAGCGCCGCAGTGACAACTATGACGTTGCAATCTTGGCTCTCAGGATTATAGAAGACTGCTTTGACGAGTTCACGAAAAAGCATTATGACCGCATCAGGCACAAGCTCAGCATCGAAAGTGCTGACGAGCTGCGCGAAGCCATCATGATGATAACGAAGTGCAACCCCAAGCCAGGAGAAACCAGTACCTCCGAAAGCAAAGCTCAGGTCATTATACCAGACTTTATTGTCAATACCAACTCTGGCAAAATCGACATCACACTCAATGCCCGCAATGCGCCCGAGCTCCGGATTAGCAATGCCTATAACGAGATGTTGCAGGCATACGACAAGAGCGACAAGAAGAACCGGGAGATTAAAGAAACGGCCATTTTTGTCAAACAGAAACTAGACTCTGCTCGGTGGTTTATCGACGCCATCAAGCAGCGCCAACAGACTTTACTGCTGACAATGCACGCCATCGCCGAAGTGCAAGGGGAGTTTTTCTTTACTGGGGACGATAGCCAGCTTCGCCCAATGATCCTGAAGGATATTGCCGAACGTATCGGGATGGATATCAGTACAATCTCTAGGGTCGCCAATAGCAAATATGTCCAGACAGAGTTTGGCACATTCGCACTCAAGCACTTTTTCAGCGAGGGTATCAGTACTGATAGTGGCGAAGATGTCAGCAACAGGGAGGTCAAGTCTATCCTGCGCGAGATGATCAATGCCGAAGACAAGGGCGAGCCGCTAAGTGACGAGTCCCTTGAAAAACTATTGCATGACAGAGGCTACCGCATCGCTCGCCGTACGGTTGCCAAGTACCGTGAGCAGCTTAACCTGCCAGTTGCTAGGCTCAGGAAGGAGATCGTTTAGGTCGTATCTGGACTTTAGCTAGTAGGCACAGGACCACAACACCGATGTAAATGGCCATTCGGCAAAGAAATTTGTTTTATTTTGAGGCCTCCTGACCAAACAGGCCCATAACCTGGATATTGATACCTGATGACGACACCGGACCACGCGGAAATAGAAAAAACAACCTATGGCTTTTGGGACATCCTGGCTTGGTTTGCGTCGTTTGTTTTCCATCCATTGCTGATGCCTACTTATCTCTACCTAATCGGGTCGTTCGGGGTACAAGGATTTGTCTATCAGCAGGAAGGTAACTGGTGGCAACTATTGCAGTTTTTGTTCACGATCACGTTTGCAATCCCGGGGCTGATCATATTACTATTGAGGCGGCTAAATATGATAAAGTCAATCACGCTTGATTTGCAGACAGACCGCCCTCTACCAATGTTTCTGACAGCCGTGGTTTATGCATTGAGCATTTTCCTGATGCAGGGTTCATTTATCCTGAACCTCGATATGTTGATCATTCTGGCCTGTATCACTTTAACCATTTTAGTTGCAGCGCTAATCAGCCTTTTTGTCAAGATCAGCGCTCATGCCATCGGCACGGCTGGCACCCTGACCTATATCTTACTGCTTGCCTACAAATACCCAGAAAACAACCTTTTGCCACTGGCAGTGCTAGCTGCCATGGCTTGGGGCCTGACGATGGCAGCTCGGCTTCAACTTGGTGCTCACACGCAGGCTCAGGTTTGGTGGGGAAGCGCTCTTGCAACTGTCCTTGGCGGCGGGATGTTCTACATATTCAGCTGGGGACTTTATCTTTAGCCATAACTTAGGCATCGGTGTTTGCCTTCAGGATTTGGCACAACCAACATAAATATGCTCATCAGAATCGTCAGAATGCATTTTCAGGATTCCCATGTCCCTGAGTTTGAGGCCTATTTCGCCACGATCAGGGACAAGGTTAGGCACCAAGAAGGTTGCCAACATCTGGAGCTCTGTAAGGATGCACACAACCCCGCTGTGTTCTACACCTTAAGTCATTGGGATTCGGAAACAGACCTTAATAGGTACCGGGACTCGCCTTTGTTTGAGGGGGTATGGGCCAAAACCAAAGCCATGTTTGCGGCTAAAGCACAGGCCTACTCCCTGATGACTGGCGAAGGATTGCAATAGGATCGACTCCAAAGACCTGACCTGCCAATATGACCCGCAGACCTACTCCTAAACCCAAAACGGCATTGCAACTTGCGGGAGCAGAGGCCGAGCAAGTAGCCGCTGACCTTCTAGTCCTGAAGGGATACCAAATCCTGCAACGCAATTATAGGGCGGGCCGCCACGAAATCGACCTAATAGCCACCTTGGGGCAACTAGTTGTCTTTATTGAGGTCAAATACAGGGCCGACAATGGCCTAGGGTACCCAGAGGAAATGGTCAGTCAAACCCAGATTAGGTCCGTACATAAAGCTGCTTTGGTTTATCTGGATTCTGTTGCGCATATTGGGCCAGTTCGTTATGACATAATCGCGATTACTGGCTATGACCTCGCCCAAACAATTGTACATCTGGAAGACGCTTTTTAGCTTATTGCCCTCAGCCACACCGTTAAAGGGGCTGCTCGTGATTTTTATTTGGTGCTGTGCACAACCCAGTTGGGGTCAAGGTAACGGAAGTATAGGGACCAACAGCCAGCAGGACAGTATTCGCGGCAAACTGACGCCACGCAAACGGGCTATGGATGTCCAACATTATGACCTCAAGCTTTGGCCAGACCTAGAGTATCAGTCCCTCAGAGGACGGGTCACGATAGAATACAAGTTGGCTGCCCCAGCAGATAGTTTTCAGATAGATCTACTTGAAATCTGGACGGTAGACACAGTGCTCCTGAACCGAGAACCTATTGGATACCGCCGCAATGGAAACATCATTTTGGTGGCCAACCCGAAGCAACAGCTCAACGAGACCAACATCATAACCATTGCCTATAATGGTAGCCCCTTGCGCAGCAGACGTCCACCTTGGTCGGCAGGTTTTGTCTGGAGCCAAGATAGCCTAGGTAGGCCATGGATTGGGGTGGCCTGCGAAGGACAAGGTGCAAGCACTTGGTGGCCTTGCAAGGACCATCCATCGGACGAACCAGAAAAGGGCGTACTGATAACTTGCACTTACCCGTCTAACCTAATGTTTGTGAGCAACGGCAGGTTAATTGCAGATCGTGTCTTAAAAGCAAGGCCAATCAGGACGACCACTTGGCAAGTCTCGAGCCCGATAAATCTATACAATGTCACGCTCAACTTGGGGTACTACACCAAGACTAATACCTTAAGAGCAAGTAACATTAGCAAAGCAAAGGGTGGCAGCAATACCAAACAACAGCTACTAAGTATCGAGCTCTATCTGCTGGACAACCACAAACAAAAGGCCAATGCGATGATGGTAGAGACCCAAAAAATGCTAGATATCTTCGAGGATGCCTTTGGCCCATATCCCTACTATCAGGATGGATATAAACTAGTTGAGACACCGTATTACGGTATGGAGCATCAGAGTTGTATAGCTTACGGCAATGGATTCAAGAAAAATGCCTTTGGTTTTGACTTTATCCTAGTGCACGAAAGTGGGCACGAATGGTGGGGCAACCAGCTCAGTGCAGCTGACCACGCCGACCTTTGGCTACACGAAAGTTGGTGCACATATTCCGAACTTGTCTATGTGGAGCAGACCTTGGGCAAGGCCTCTGCATTTGAATATGCAACTAATTGGCTGGCCAAAATCAAAAACCAAAGCCCTATGCAGGGACCAAACCATGTGGCCTATAATGGATGGTTGGACAGTGACATTTACTATAAAGGTGCGGCCATGATCATGACCCTACGGTTAGCTATTGATAATGACCCAGCCTGGCAACAAGCCCTAAAAACCTTTGCCAGCATCGCCAAACACACACCTATCCGAACCGAAACTGCCGTAAGTTATTGGGTCAATGTCGTCAATAGCCTACGACAGGCCAACGAAACCCAACTATCGGGGCAGGCAACAGCAGCCTTGTTTGCCCATTATCTGCGGTATAAGGAGCTACCTATTTTAGAGCTCAAACAAACTAGTACTGAAAAGAATCACGAACGTTGGGCGGCACGCTTTGTCGGTGTAGTAGATGATTTTGCACTCCCGATCACCTGCCAAGCACCTAATGATGGCATTGCCAAAATCGTGATCAGTAACGCATGGACAGATCTGGGTCAGTATGGTGCGCCTCAGACCAAAGGATTGGCCATAAAGACTAGTTTGGTAAAATAATAAACGCCAAATCGTTTGTTTGGTTAAGTTGCACTCCACTCATTTACCCAATCCCAATACAAGTTTCCAGACACGCCACAATCATGAGAACTGAAAGCAGCACGATCGAAGCCAACGAAGCCAGGATTGAAAGCTATAATACAATGGTCCTAGGGCTGTATCGTCAACTTGGCTGGATGGATAAGCCCTATAGAGATAAAAATCAGCTCTTAGAGCCTTGCGAGGATTTTTTGGCACTCGACCCTGAGGGATTCACGATGTCAATTGACCCTGAGTCATGTCAGGTACTAAACATTAGTAAAGGACTCCAAGAGTGGGGCAAGTTGGCTGGTCATACACCAATTCGGTTTGTCAGGTGCGAGCTTTGGCACAAAGTCTATGCCCAAATCGACTCGCTCGACCGCGATTACCTCAATAGCTATTTCATGATCAAAATGCCAATCCCGGGTCGTGGATTGGCCTATGTAAAGATAAACATCAATTATAGAAGGACAGATCAGGATCGTATCCTAAAAGTAAAGTGTGAGGTCTTGCCAGAAGCGTTGGTTTCTAACCCAACAAATACGGATTTTCAGACCATCGAGATTAACAGCAGAAAACTATATTACACCGAATTGGATGCAGACTTTAGGATAATTGACATTAAAGGTGATGGCTTGGAAATTATCGGAGTGACAAAAGAGATGCTAATTGGGCATTATGCCAAAGACCTAATCAATCCTAAGTTCGGGACTATTTTCTACACAGCACTCGAAAGAGTGCGGCAAGGCAAAATTGCAAGCTGGATTGTACCGCTCAATAAACACATCTTACGAGGTGTATATATACCGGTGATAAGCAATGACAATAAGCTGGAACGTGTCTTGGGTTTTAGTATCGTCAATGAATTTGACGATGTAAAAACGACTAAACTCAACGAATCCGAATTGTTTCAGGCCATGAGCATCAAACATGCAGGTCCTCAGGTCCTGATTGACCTTGATGGTTGTATCCTGAATGCCAATGAGGCAACGTATCAGTGTTTTCAGGAAAAGTTCAACCTCCAATCGGACCTCCAGGATGAAAAATTGCATGACATCCTGGAGGCTGGAAAAGCCAACATCACAGCAGTTGAATGGCAATCATTAATAGCTGGTCAACAGGATTTTGAAATAAAGAACCTTACGGTAATTGGTAACAATGGCAAAAATTATTGCCATTTAAAAGCTACCTACATCAAAGGGAGCCATGATCATCATTATTTTGTACAGCTGACAGACATAACAGAGGCATATAACAAAGGCCTGTATAGCGAGCGGTCAGAAACATTACTGCAAACAATCCTGGAAGAGGCCCAAATCGGTATTATGGTCACTGATTTTGACTACACCGATGTCAAGCTAGTCAATCAGGCGTTTTTGCAAATGACCAATCATCAAGATCCTACGCAAATGGAACAGACATTGGCCAAGATTAGTAGGGGCGAATTGGGTAAGGATTTGAGCAACCTGCTTTCGGGCCTTAAACAGGATCTCAAAGTTCATGGAAAATGGGAAGGGACAATATCGACTAAATTAAACGAATCACCAGTCTATCTTCAGAGCAAAATGAAGGTGTTTGAATGGGACCAGAGAAAGTGGATACTTACCATCAATGTTGACAAAACGACTGAAACGAAAATCTTGGCCCATGCCGAACTTCAGGAGCAGAGGTTTAGTGCATTGTTTAATTCATCAGCAATCCCGACGATTGTCTATGACATCGAGACACTTGAGTTCATTGAAGTGAATGAGGCCAACACCCATCTGTTAGGCTACTCTCTGGACCAACTTAAGGGAATGAAATTGCCGGACCTTTGGCCTAAGGGAATGGAGGATAAAATCCAACCCAACCTAAATCGAAGTATCAATCAGAAAGGAATGCTAAGCTTTAAGTCCAAAATGGCTCGGATCGACGGCAGCTTGGTAGCGGTAGAGGTATATAGTCACGAACTGCCACACGACCTCTACGGGCGGCACACTCGGCTTGCAACCGCAGTAGACATCACAGCAACAGAGCACCTTACAGCCAGCTTGCAGGAACAAAGAACAGTCTTGCGAAACGTTTTTGACAAAATCCCCTACCCTATTTTCCTTAAGGATGACCATAAACGGTATATGATGGTAAACACTCCATTCCTGAAAAGTATTGACATGACAGAATCTGATCTACTAACTAGATCTGACGAAGAAATTAATTTTGGACTGCCTCGAAATAGCCTATTAGACCTGTATGAAATTACTGATAACCAAGCCCTTAACATGGACGAGTCCGCATTTGAACACTCCCATATTGACAAAAACGGCCAAGAGATCCACTATCTTACCATCAAACGTGGGGTAACGATCCCCGATGCTGGCAACTGTATTCTAGGCATCAGTACAGACATCACCGAACGAAAAAATGCTGAGCTTAAACTAAGCCAAAGCCAAGAGCTTTTCCAGGATCTGTTCCAGAGTTCGCCAGATGCATTGTTCGTAATTGGCGGGAATCCATCTCAAATGCTAGATTGCAATCAGGCGGCCATCGAAATGTTTGGTGCAGCAGATAAGGCATCATTAGTTAATTTTGATTGTCACCAACTAGCAGTTGACAATGATGCAAACAAGCGAGGATATGCAGATATCTACCGTAACTACCCTGGCAGCTCCAAAAGCGAGGATATTCTCTATCAATCCTTTACAGGACGTC
>CANHWS010000082.1 GCA_947464365.1 Cytophagaceae bacterium
ATTTTATCATCGGATAATGCTACACATCTGGAATAATTCTCAAAAGATCGATCATCAGGCACTAACTTTGCATATAGTCCTACATGATACCTCCCACTCCATATTCTGACCAGACAATTATTGCCTCAAACCAATCCGCACACCCCAACCATTTAGGGACAGGTAGTTCGATTGATACAATCCTTAAAGGGTTGTTTATTAGTGCTTTGTGTGTTATTGGTCTTGCGGCCGCCGTTTTGATCCCGTTGGAGCCATGGGTCAAAAGTGGTTTCCTCCCCGTGGTACAGCCAGATATTACTCAGGCAGCTGCTTTCCCAGCCGATTCAAAATCACCACAAATAGATGTTGTGTTAAAAGGGATAGCGAGTGCAAAGGGAGTTATTCGGCTTGCAGCATTCAACAAACAACAGGGTTTCCCGACGGATGCAAATGCTGCATACCGGTTGATGATGTTGCCTGCAAAAAAAGGTGAGCTTTCAGTTGCACTTAATGATGTGCCGATGGGGAAGTTTGCTATTGTGGTCTATCATGACCAAAACAATAACAACAAGCTAGATGTCAATATTTTGGGCATGCCTACAGAGCAATATGGGGTCAGCAACAATGCCCGCAAACGGCTTTCGGCTCCCAAATTTCGTGAGGCCGTCTTTTCGCATGACGAGGCAGTGACCAGAATCGAGATCGAACTCAGGTAGTGTTTTGCTTGATGGGTTTGCTCAGAACAAGGCTGTAACTTGCGCCCTACCCAAGTGAATTATGGCTTGGTCTTGACTTTTTCGACCGTCATAAGTCAGGTTTAGCTGCAGCCCATTAAATAAAGTTTGCTGCCAGTTGATGCCCCAAGTTAAGTTTTGGCCCGGTAGTAATCCTTCAAGCAAATCATAGGTTGCTGGGTTGCTTGCATCGCCATCGAAATGGATCTGGATTAGTTTTAACATCAGGCTTACTGAGCGTTTGCCAACCTGTGCCAGCCTGCTTTCGAGTCCATATTTGCTGACAGCGGCCACCTCGTTACTAGTTTGGTTCCGACGGGAACTAAGGGCATAACTCCCTGTTATCCGAAATCTTCCATCAGGCTGGTAGCTCAGCTCTGGAGTTGCCTCGTAAGCGATGAGGCTGTAGTTCCGGTTAGTGAGGAAATTACTTTGGGTAATCCGTTGCTGTTGGCTGCCAGTGGTCTGAAGGTTAAAAAGCTGGCCAAGCCTTGTCCGCAAACCCAACTTGAGCTCATCAGTGGCCAAGGACTCGAAGCCAGCTGTTAATAGTGACCTCCTACGGCTATTAGTATAGGCCAAGTCAGCTCCATATTCTGGGCTGGTGCGATTGAAGTATAGGTTGCTCCTGATAGTTTGGATGTTGGCTAACAAGTTGTCATCAGAAGGGGTCAACCATGGATTGAATCTCGTTGAGAGGTCACTATTGAGCAATTTGCGGTCAAGGGTCCAACCTAGGTTGCCAGATATCTTGCTGAGCTGTTTCGGGACAAATGACTTATTGGCCCACTTACGCGGGAGCTGGAAAGTGAGCTTGTAATTGAGGTTGGTGGCATAGGCATTCGTGAAGTTGGTCGTCGGGACAAATACCTTAATAAAGAGACGATCCTCTGGTCTGGCTGCATCTACAAATTCGTCTAGCTGTTGTTGCCCGTCGTCGTTAAAGTCAATCCACTGGTGGGTGCCATCCGTTGGGTTGGCCACACGGACATATCGAAACTCACGTTGCAACTCGCGGCCTACGCCAGTAGCAATGGTGAGCTCGGTCCGGATATGGCGGCTGAAATACTCGCCAGACCAATCGATCCTGCCTTGTATCGTTTCCTCGTTGGCACCCGCTGGACTTTTGCCTGGGGTGCTATCTGTCGGGATCAAGGATTGTAGCACACGGTAGGTGACAGTTGCGGCCACACTGTTATTGGCTTTGCTACGGTGTGAGGTGATTAGGGATGCTGTCCTTGCTTGGGTGTTGGCCCGCATTAGGCCCTCAAACGGTTGATAGTCAGTCCGGAGGGCGCCTTCAAAGCCTAGACGCGTCCGCAAGCTGTCTGACGACCTAACATAGCCTGCCAATTCTTCGAAGTACATCGCCGAACCGATTGTGCTATCATTGCCACTGGTCTTGATTTGGTTGTGGTCTAGGTTGTATTTCCCCCCTAGGGTGCCCCATTGTCTTGGTAAGCTCAGGTCAGTAGATAAACGCTGCCAAGTGCTGGTGGTTTGAGGCCGCCGGTTCTGAAGCCAGAAGTGGTCAGCTGAAAGTCTGAATGGCCCTAAGGGAAGTCTTAAAGAAATGTCACCCTGCCAACCATCCACGTTTTGGTCCTTAACACGTCGTTTTAGGCCTGATTTAAGCTGCATCGTTTCTCCACGTTGAATGCCAAGGTTTCCGATTAGGAGGTGGTCTTCAGCGGCAAGGGTATCGCCACCACTAGCACTCCAGTCACGATCAAACTCAATGTACCTAAACCGGTCTATGGCCGTAAACTGTTTGTCGAGGCGCTCGTAGTTAGCCGAAGCAGACCACAGCCAATCAACTCTAGAAAGTTGGGGTCTTGTGGTATCAGAGCCTACTAACTTTGAATGCCGGCCACCAATTGGTAGATTTTCATGTCTGTAATAGAGACGTTGGGCGTTACCGTTTCGGTTGATGCTGTTCCCAGCAAAGAGGTTATTATTGACTTGGCTAAACGCTACTTCAGCCCCAATGGTTTGCCCTTGCCTTAGCCTAAACTCGCCCCCTATAACAAACATATTTTTGCGGTTGGGGGTCACCAATTGCCGTTGTGGGAGGTATTTGCCTAGACCTCGTCCTGCCCAACGATACACGCGCCCGTTCGCAAGGGTGTTAACTAGGATATAGCTGCCTCGCCCTTCGCCAACATCCTGAAAGATGACTGAGTAGAGTTTATCCTGCTTGGTTGTGCTATACACAAATATGCTATCTCGTCTTTGGTCAGGGCCGATGGTATCACGTTTGGCATATAGCACTTGATCTTGGCTATAGTCCGTTACGAGGCTGGCACCACTCACAATGGCTTTGCTGATTGTGTCGCCGATTGCGGCGAGGTTGGCCCTAGTGCGGTCATCCAGCGAGTAACTGATCGGTTTGTTGGCATCGTCCTGCTCTTGATAGAAATTGGCATGGCCAGACCATCGCCCCCAGGTTTGGTAATGGTTTCCCTCGATGATTGAGCGGCTGTAGTTGCGCTCAGCATACTCATAATCTACCCTGATTCGGGTAAACCTGGTGATCAAGACCTGTGCTGTGAACGTGATTTCGCCTGTGTTATAGTCGATCACGTAATCACGGTTATATCCACGTTGCCGCAATTGATTATCCAGATAAACTCGCTCAGAGTTAGCCTGGATCACGATAAAGACCTCGTTATTGGGGCTGCGCAGTCTGTAAGGCCCTTGGACACCCTCTATGCTCGGAATGATAATACTTGCAAAGCGCCCTTTGGCGATGGCACCAGCAACAGTGGTAATGGCTTGGTGGAGCGTGTCGGGCCCAAAACGGGTCGTGAGCCTTGCTCCTTGCACGTTTTTGAAGTAACGCAAGAACTGGCTCGGGCGGTTCTGGAGGATAACGTCACCAGCTTGCAGTTGTGCATTTTTGTGATCTAGCTGGATCAGAACGCGATCTAACTCCCGAATTTGGGCTGTATTGCCCTGAGGTTGAAAAGGGAGTTGCTGGTCATTGATCAAGGCAGTGAGGCTGATTTGATCGGATAGTTGTCCCTGTAGTTGCAGATTGAGGGCGCTATTGACAAAAATACTCTGGTTATTACCGAGACTGAGACCTCTACTAAGGCTACCAGATTTTTGGAAACTAGGGGTACTAAACAGCTCTACACGTTTGTCAGCAAGGGCCACAGGGCGGGTGGATACATCAAGGTAATAGCGTGTGCTGTCACGATCCTTGTTACTACGCAGCATAACGGGGCGACGAAGATCAAGCTGTATCGTGCGATAACAGATGAGGTAGTCTTGGGCTAGCCCTATAGGCAATTCCTTCAACCGAATGGTGCCAGCCTGAAGATCCAAAATCCAAAGACTATCAGCTAGCCCTGTGACCCGGACAGAACCTGGTGCTATCAAGGACGTGTCAAGTCGGGATGGTATAGTTGTAAGGCGTATTGTCTTGCATACCTGCCCTTCAGCCATGCCTGACGTCAGGTTTAACCATAGGCAAGCACCCAAAAACAGACACCAACTTGGTGCCAATTTTGGTCGGTTGCAGATTATGGACTTGAGTAGGCTAGGCCCCATACCACAAATAACGGAGGATGAGGCTATAAATGATGGTTGCCGGATGGACTTGCCTTAGGACAAGCATTATCGTCATAAAGACTGACCAAATTCTAATAGGCCAAACAGCCAGTCGATAGCTCTAACCAAGAGGGGGCCACAGACCTGCCAGCAGCACGCCTCTCAGCCACAAAGTCGGTCATCATATCCTGGAGGGCCTCGTTGCTGCGATGGTTGAGCCTGTAAATACTATTAAGGTCAATGTTATTGAAGGCAGCCTTCAAGACCATTTGGTTGAAAGCAGCATCATCAAAATACTGGTAGGGGAAGGGGTTGTTGCATGCTACGGCCTTAAATACATCAAGTACGTTATGTCGTAAGGCCTCTGTCGCTAGTGGCAAAAGGACGGTTTTGGGATAACTAAGCAACGGGAGCGCTCGGCAGAATGCAACGAGCTCGCCGGTTTCGGCAGTGGTGAAAAGTAGCTGCACGATCTGTTTGTAGGTGTCAAGGTGCAGAGTAGGTAGCTCTAGTAGGAACAAGATCCGGACTAATTGGTCTACCCGGTCATATTGCGGCTGCCATCCAGGAATTAAGGCTTGTGCTTGGATTATTTGATCGGAAGTCAGATTAACTGCCCCCTTACCAGTATGGCGAGGCACTGTCCCGAGGGTTAGGTAAAAGTCCAGATTACTGTGACCTTCGTTTAGGAGATGCTCCTTCTGCAAGACCCAGTCTAGCGCGGCAGGTGTTAGTTGTTGGCTGACCCAGTCAAGCAAAAGGGCGCGTATGGCCGATACCGGTACGGATAGTGGGGTTGACATACAGAAGTGAAAATGATAGGACCGGAACGACAAACAAAAAGTCATGCTCACCAATCAAGGCATGCAGATTTGGCTCAGGATACGGCCTAATTGCAAATACTTACACTGATCTATGGGTTACTAAAGATAGGTAAATCTTGCGAATAATCCACCTGATATGTCAGGTCTTTTATTTTGACATCGAGCACACTTTTGTCAAAGGTGAGGTTGGGGCCTGCTGCGATTGGCCACTGGTCCTCACGCTGGTGCATATAGGCCATTTTGCTCATCCACAAGCTTGCAACCCGACCACCACCTTCGCCGCTTGGCCAATTGGGTTGAGTAAATGGTGGGCTGGTGATCATAGACATGGGTTCTTTAGCGCCAAATCCCCAATCCACCAAGGCTTCATGGGTTTCACCGTTATTGTCGAACCTTATCTGCATGTGGGGTGCATCAAAATGGTATAAAGTAAACTGTGGGTTGCCATTGATGTAGAGCTTATCCTCCGACCTGTCAGCATACGAAATGCTAACCGTCGTGCTATACCGTTTGGCAAAGGCAGCTAGGGATTTGCAGTCTTGTTTGCTGACCGTCGTCACCACGAAGCCACAATACTTGCCTAGATCGGCATTGTCGATCAGAACAGTACGACCAGCGACCGTGTCAATCTTGACATTTTTTCCATCGATGGGTAGGCAGGCCACATAAGTTTGACCCACTTCGGCTACCCAAAATTTGGCATTATTGAGGCCACCAAATGACTGAAGTTTTTGGCTTTTGGGGAACGAGATATAACTCTGATTTTTGAAAAGTTGGGGTTTTCCATAATTGATGACTGTTTTACGGTCATGCTCATCAGGAAACCTGAGTTTGAAGTCCCTACGCCAGAGTTTGTCCCATAATGCAACGGTATCGACCACTTGTTTGGCGATTTCGCGCACATTGACTGGGGTCCTCGTGATCTGAACTATGATGTTTTTACATTGGACCACTTGCGTAAACGGATTGCGGGTTTTGCCATCCCATTGGTCATAAAACCTGCCATTACCACTGACCTCTAGCGGCATTTCGCGGCCAGTTTGTGGGGTGACCATTTTCCAGTTCATGACTTGCATAGTAGTGCCAGTCCAGCCGCCGTAGGGGATGGTAGCAGAGCCTAGGGTATAACCTTTGCCAATCTGGAGGAAATGTTTGCTGTATTGCCCTTGGCCTAGGTGATAGATCGGCCTAGACCCAAGGTAGAATCCTTCCTGTCCTTCTTTGTTAGCTAAGGCCACTAAAGCTGCTGGCGGGCGGTAGTCACTCGTGATGGCATGTAGGCACTGGATGTACTCGGAGCCTCTGTTATCTGCTTTGATGGTCCTTTTAGTTGGGTTGCCAAACCAAAGCCAATTGAGCCAACTAGTACTTGTATGGTCTCCTTTGCCAGCACCGACACCCCTAAGCTCTGCCCCACCTGTGACACCGTAGCTATTGTGCAGGGCCATTTCGGCAGCATAATAGTCCAGGACGGCACGGGCGCAGGCTTTTACCTCTGGGTCCTTGGCATAGTCATAGACGTTGAGCCAGCCAATGATGTGGTATGTGGTATAGATCCCGGTGTTCCACTCACCTGTGCCTACCTGATAAATGCGTTTGCTCCATGCCTTTATCCAGTCCTTCATCATGGCCAATTTGGCAGGTGCATCTGGGAACTCAGCAGGATAGTCTAGGGCTGCTTGGGCGAACAAGTAGCCACTGGTGCGGCTCATGTTGATGTGGTTTTCGGTGCCTTCGCAGGTCCAGGCATTATAGCTGTCCTTGCGGCGCCACATAGCCTGCAGAAATGTCAAGCGTTCGGCCTTGATACTTGGGGCATCAGGATACTCATAGAGTAAACGGCTAGTACCAGCAAGTACAAAGTGAAATGGCGGGTTTTTAGAAAACAACTTGATGAACCGATTGGCCATCGTGTCCTTAAGTCCATACTTTTCAAACCTAGCAATGGCCTTTGGCCAATAGTACTTCTCAGGATCGCCGATATCCGTACTCGGTGGTTCGTATTGATCGGCTGTATTTGCTATGATTAAACTGGCTCGCTTGCGGAAAGCGGGCTCAAAAGCTGTTGCATCTAGCGACTGACTCGTTTTTTGGCCAAGAACAGGTGAAACCTTTCCTTTTGGTGGTCGGTTGTCGGCAGTTTGGCTCACTGCTAGGCTGCTAATGGACAGCTTTAGCATACAGGCCAGCAAAATGCCATGGCGCATGTGGTGGTGTATTCGGTTACTGATTCGGTACATTCTCTTGAAGCGTATATCGGTAAATATAGCCTCTTTTGCAGCTCTGATTGCAATCCAATCAGGTTTTTGCTGGTCTTTTTTGTGAGGTCAACAATTGGTTTGGTACTCCAATCATCTATAATTGAGGTCTTAAGTCAGGTGATTTGCGTGGTAAGACCTCGCCTGATTTTATGAGAACACACCCAAAGCCTGTTTGCTTTGACAAGTAGTGTAGTGCTCAGGGAGTTAAGAAATCTGTTAGATTTGTCAAAGCCAACATTGGACTTGACCTTATCAAAATAACCAACCCTCCGCTGCCATGAGCCTAAGTCGAAAGGCCTTTTTGTCACGTTTGGGGCTTGGCATGATAGGTGCTGCACTCCTGCCTATGACCACCCATGCCTCGTCGCTTCAGTCGCTACACCAGCTGGCAGATGCCTTGCCCCATACCGATAGATTACCTGCCTTATTTATCGGCCACGGCAGCCCAATGAATGCCCTTGCGGATAATCCGTTCACCCAGCACCTCAACAAATTGGGGCAAGAGCTTCGGACGCAATGCCAGATCCAGGCCATCGTCGTGGTTTCTGCCCATTGGCTGACCAAAGGGACATGGGTGCAAGCCAGCGCCAAACCCAAAACCATCCACGACTTCGGCGGATTCCCTGAGGCCTTGCACCAGATGCAATATCCTGCACTTGGGTCGCCTCTTACCGCAAAAGCGATCCATCAGTTGGTTCAGACGATCGAGCTGACAGAGGAATGGGGCCTAGATCATGGATCTTGGACAATCCTTCATCACCTATGGCCCAAGGCTGATATCCCTGTTTTGCAGATCAGTATCGACTTTAGCAAACCAATGGCCTACCACCGTGAGTTGGGCACTTTACTGCGCACTTTACGCTCTCGTGGGGTTTTAGTGATCGGTAGTGGCAATGTGGTGCATAACTTGCGCCTGTCCATTCCACGGCTAATGAGCCAAGATAGTAGGCCATTTGACTGGGCCCTCGACTTTGACAATTGGGTGGGCGATCGGCTGGAGGATCAAGACTTTGCAGCCCTAGAACGCTACGAAACCATTGGTGAAGCAGGTCGTTTAGCTGTTCCGACAACAGACCATTACCTACCGATGCTTTATACGGTCGGGATGGCACACAAGGGCGAGCAGGTCAAGACCACCTTTAACGAAGTCACGCATGGTGGCATGAGCATGCGCAGTTTCAGGGTGGGGTAGTACGCCTTACGCGGCCAAAGTCCGTCGGATGGTCTGGATCGATAGGCGCCGAATAGCTCCTATCTGCATCAGGAATAGCGGACGGAACTTGGAGTTGATGGCATTGGCCCCGACATGGATCAGGCCATAGCTCAGGCTCAATGAGACAGCCACACCAACGATCCCCAGTATTGGCCAGAGTAATAAGGACAAACAGGCCATAAGTACGATCCCAGCCAAGTTGCGCCAAAAGATTTGACTTTGATATCGGTGAGACACCAACCAAGGCCAGCCAAATGACCCTGCTGCCGAAAACACGATCGACAAGACGTGGACGCTCAAGATGGCAGCCAGGCTTGGGTATTTGTCGCCAAAATAGAAGCCAATGACGGGTGCCACTGCCCAGGTGAAGCCAACTATGCCTAGGCTAATCAGCAATATAACAGCAGCAAAATCTGACCAAAAGGCGGTGGCTTTTTCTGCCAACTTGGCTCGGAGGTCATAGTACTTGCTCGAGAAACTATTGCTGACGATAAACGGAATCAACAGCCAAGGCTCCGAAAATCGAACAGCTGCAGCGTAGATGCCAGCCATTGCTTCGTTGCCAAGCACCCACCTGATGAGCAACACATCCATCCGCATAAAGGTATTGACCACCAAGGCAGATGGTAGCTGGATTTTGGCATGGGCAAACATAGCACGCCACATATTGACCGAGACACCGCAGTTGGCCAACAGCTGTCGGAATGGCTTGTGCAGCATCCAGAATAATACATAACTGAGGACCACCTCAGCCGGGATGGCCATCAAGATCCAGAAGTCGTTAGGGCCGCCTCCTTCGGTGATTAGGCTGATCTTGATTGCCGAAAACAAGATTAGGCTAACGAGTTTCAGTTTGATCAGGTGCCGCACTGTGCCTTGCTGCTGAAAGTAATAGTCAGCCGACTCTACACTTTGGGCCAAAAACATCAAGAACTGGCTCAGCAGGCCTACATATAGGTAAAAATGATCTTGCCAATCGGAGGGGCTAACAGCAGTTAGTAAGAAGGCTGTATATATTCCCAAGACCAATACACCCCCCAGTACTTTCATCAACCAAGAGGTGCCAAATGTCTGGCCTAGCTCTTGGCTATGACTATACTGATAGATCAGGATGTCATTCAGGCCCAAGGTAAAAAGGGGATAAACGATGTAGGAAGTCGCCAACGCGGGTCCATAATCACCAATCAGGTTGGGCCCGATGGCCTTAAAGAACAAGATGTTGAACAACATCCCGACCACCATGCGTGCTCCCTTTTCGGCTACCAGCCAGAACGTTGTCGAGGCCGGACCGTCTTGGTTGATGCGGGTCAGGATGGAGCGAACGGTCTGGATCATGGAAGTGGTTACTGGCAGTTAATGGCTATTTGTTCCGACGCAAGAGGGCCATGTAAAAGCCATCCCAACCTTCGCTAGGCCAGGTGTGTAGGTCCTTGACGAACTCCCAATTTTTGTGCTCGGCCAGGAACTTCTGGACCTGTTCTTCATCCTCAGCAGGCATGAGGCTACAAGTGGCATAAACCATCAGCCCACCAGTCTTGACCATTTTGCTATACTGATTCAGGATACTGGCCTGGGTCTGTTGCAGGTCCCAGATGGACTCCTCGTCTAGTTTCCACTTGGTATCTGGGTTTCGACGCAGGACGCCTAGGCCCGTGCAAGGCACATCCAGCAAGAGGCGGTCAGCCTTGTCATGGAACTGTTTGATCGTTTTGCGACCCTCGATCGGGTAAGTATGGATGATTTTGACACCATTGCGTTTGGCACGACGCTTAAGCTCATCCAGCTTAAAGGCTTCGACATCCATCGCGATGATTTTGCCTTGATTTTCCATCAGGGCTGCTAAGTGGAGGGCTTTCCCACCAGCACCAGCGCAGGCATCGATCACCAGCTGACCAGGTTCTGGAGCCAAAAACGGGGCTATCAACTGTGAGGAGGCGTCTTGCACCTCAAACAAACCTTTACGGAATGACCCAAGGCGAATGACTTTGAGTTTGGCATCCAGCATAACGGCATCAGGCGCCTCAGGGACAAGCGTAGCGGTAACTCCTTCTGATACCAAATCGTCCAATAAACCTTCGACATCAGTTTTGAGCCTGTTGGCCCGTAAGTAAGTAGGGGCCAATACATTCAGACCGGCTAGTTCAGCATCCCAACGATCTCCTAGTTGGGTTTTGCCATATTCGTACAGCCAGTCCGGCACAGATTGCAAGACTTCAGTTGGCATGGCCTCGGGCCGATAAGCCTCACGGATGACGTGATTGGGTGGGATGTTTATAGCTTCGGGCCAGTCGGGCAGGTCATAACCGCGGGTGCAGAGCCACATCAGGACCAAGCTGGTATAGTCAAGGTCTTCGGGCTCATCCAGCTCAGCGGCAAGCCACTCTACCTGGCGGAAATAGCGAACAAGGTTGTAAAAATGCTCAGCAATAAAACGACGATCTTGGCTGCCAAGGCGACTATCTGAACTGAGGAGTTGCTCCAGCACACGTTCGCTATACTGGTTCTGGTCAAATACTTTCTCGAGACCTTGGGCTATCAGTTTGACCAGGTTTTTGTGTAGGCGTTGTGCCCTAGGGACTATGCTGCCTTCTGTACTTGGCTGGGTAGTCTCCTCTTGGTCGGGCGCATCTATGTCAAAATCTGGTCCTAGGTCGTCGGTCATCGAGGTAGTGATCTGGTAGGTCATTTGATGCCTACCTAAGTAATTAGCATGGCAAATTGGCCAAACGGAATATCAAAATTAGATTTTGCCAGCAAGGCCTAATCTACCCAAAATGAACTGGGGAAGTTTGCGCAGTGGCTTGAGTGGGATGGTGTAGAACCGTGGTTTGAGGTCATTTTTGGCCCAGGCTAGTTTGTCCTCATTATTGGCACGAAGACGATGGGCTACACTTTGGTTGCTAAGGCCGCCCACCCGCATCTTGATGATGACTTCTGGCAAATAGGCAGAGGTGATACGTTGTCTGTACAAGAAACGTAACATCAGCTCATAGTCAGCTGCTGATTTAAGCTCGAGGTCAAAATAGCCCAACTTGTCATAGAGGCTACGCTGTACGAAGAAGGTAGGGTGTGGGGGCATCCATCCTGCTAGGAAGTTGCGGTAGTTATACTTGCCACTACGCCAATGCCGCAAAACCTTGTCCGTATTGACCCGATCTACATATTGCAAATCGGCATAACAGGATTGGGCCTTCGTTTTGGTTAGGAGTTTAACAACGTGCTCGATGACGGTCTTGTTGGCATAAAAGTCATCACTATTCAAGATGCCGACCACCTCGCCAGTGCAGTGTTTGATGCCCTTGTTCATGGCGTCGTAGATCCCCTTGTCCTTACCGACGATTACCTGACTGATACGGCCAGGGTAGCGTTGCTGCATTTGCTCGATGATCTCGAGGGTGCCATCCGTGCTGCCGCCATCAATAATGATGTATTCAATGTCTTGGTAGGTCTGCTCGGCCACGGAGGTAATCGCATGACCAATTGTTTCGGCATTGTTGAGCACGACAGTTACCAGACTTACTTTCATATCAGCGTAATCTCAGTGTTCAGATAGGGTCAAAACGGCAATGAGGCCACAAAACTAATCCAATATGGTCACAAATCAGCCACGA
>CANHWS010000083.1 GCA_947464365.1 Cytophagaceae bacterium
AGGCCAACAAAATAACTTTGGCTGCCATGACGATCTTCAAAGAGGAAATCTATGGGCAGTTTGCGACCTCTGCTGGCAACTATACACTGGGCTTGCTGCCTGGCCTATTGCGCAAGGACCAAACTGGCAAGTTGGCCCCTGTCTATGTGCTGTATAACGACCGCGACCTAGTCCGCCCGCATGATTTGCGCTGCGCAGATGACGAGTCCCTACCCAACTTTGCCGAAGCCCTTGCGAAACTAAAACGGACTTTCGCTCATCAACTAAAGGCCCCTAGTATTGGCAACAAACGAACAACGAGTGCCTGCCGCCAAGTAAGCATCGGTGTCGAGACGGATTATGCCTTGTTCCAGCGTTATGGCAATGACACCAATGCCGTCAAACGATTTGCGATTGCGCTCTTTAACCTTGTACAGCAACAATATGCTAACGAAGGGGTAGCACTAGGCCTACAATCCCTTTTGATGTGGGACCAACCAGACCCGTATGCAAACCTCAACAGTGCACAGCAACTCCAGACCTTGCAGCAGCTCAAGGGTGGCAACACCCCAGCGGATCTGGTCCATTTGCTATCGGGCCTAGACCTTAACCAGACCTCTGCAGGTGGCATCGCCTACCTCAATGCCATTTGTTCGACCTTTAACGTAGGGCTCAGTATCGTATCCAACAACTTAGCCCCGTTGCCTATCTATACCTGGAACTCATCAGTTGTGGCGCACGAGTTGGGGCATAACTTCGGGTCGCTCCATACGCACAACTGCAACTGGCCTACGGCCATTGGGGCATCAACCACTGCGCCGATCGATACCTGCGTTGCCGTCGAAGGTCAATGTTACCAAGGCCCTCCCATCCCGAAGATCGGCACCATCATGAGCTATTGCCATCTACTCGCGAGCATCGACCTGACCCAAGGCTTTGGCCCATTGCCTGGCTTTGTCCTGCGGGATACCTACGCCAATGCCCCTTGTTTGACGGGCGACCGTGCACCGTTCTATTCGTTCAGCACCAATAGCCCTGTTTGTGCGGGTCAGGCCCTCAATGTCGGTATTGACTCTGCTGGCACAGGCATCGTCTGGACCTGGACTGGGCCGAATGGATTTAGGGCGACAGGCCCCAATTTCTCGATCCCGTCCGTCACCAACCAACAAGCAGGTAGATATACCCTTGTTGGAGATATAGGTGGTTGTAGCACCAATACCCGCACGGTCGATGTGGTCGTGAACTGCTACCCTAGTGCCGACAATGCCTTCAACAAAGCTTATTGCGTGGGTGACTCCGTCTTCGCCTCGGTCCTGAACGTTGCTGGTAGCCCTGCTAACACCAACTTCAGCCTCTGGATGCAGCCAACGAACCAGCCCACTGCCAGCCCCGTTAATATTGGTGCTGGTAGGCTCGGTGCCAGTAACCTAATCAACCTTAAAGGACGTATACCGGCGATCAGCGGGCATAATCAGTTCTATCTTTTGGTGGGCGATGGCACCAAACGCGACCGCATCAGCCCTGATAGCATCCGGATCTCCAACCAACTGCTGACCATCGGATATGATACGGTGGGCTGCCTAGGTGGCCCTGTCACACTCAGGCCGCGGGGTGCAACTACTGCCACCGATTTGTTCAGCTGGTATGCCAGCACCTCGGCAAGCACGCCTTTAGCAACTGGCAGTAGCTATTCAACCCCTAACTTGGCTGACACCACAACCTATTACCTATCTAAGCAGACCCAGGTCAAAATGAGGGCTGGCATCGACACAGGCAATGGTGGCAACTTCCGCCAACGTTATAGCCGTGGTTTGCTGTTCCGTGTCCTGACCCCAATTCGACTGGATACTTTTGACATTTTCACGGATGGCCCGGGCATATTCGCCTTCTCCATTAAACGCCGTGAGTATCCCACCCAAACCGACCAAGTTTTCCTCAGTAATGACTATACTTTGCCTTCGGATGGCAAACACGTAATCGCAACTGGTGGGGTGACCTTGCAGCCAGGCCAATATTACATCGATGCCGAGGGCAGCACAGGCATGGGCCTTTGGCGGGTCATGAATGGGGTAACTTTCCCCTACACCGTGCCGAATGTTGTAAGCATCCTGACGGGCAGCTTTATGCCAGACAAAAACGATGTGTATTTCTACTTCTTCAACTGGCGGATCACGAGCCTAGGTTGCGAGTCTGTCCGGATGCCGATCACGATCAATACCCTGACCAGCACCTCGCGCCCAACCATCACGCAGGTGGGCAACCGCTTGACTGCTGGGCCATCAGTCCGGACCGAGTGGTTCACGAGCACAGGTACCGTTCCGTTTGCCACGGCGCCTAGCATTCCGCTACAGTCGGGTGTGCGTGCCAAGATCTATGGCGCCAACTGCCCATCGGCCTTCTCGGCAGTCTTTACGACGACCAACCTCCAAACAGCGAGCCGCAGCTCATTCAGACTATACCCCAACCCGAGCAATGGCACCGTTACCCTGACCTGGGACCAAGCACAGCGTCCTGCTGACATCTTGGTACTTGATGCCATCGGACGCCAAGTAATGACCATCGCAACGGAGCAGACAGCCGAGGCCCAAACCATTGACCTAAGCGGATTGGCTAATGGGCTTTACTTTGTCAAGGTTGGTAGCCAAATGCAACGATTGGTGATTGAGTAGGGGGATGGGTTGTCTGAACTAGGATTGGAGGGATTAAAGGGATTCGTGTGTACTCATGCGAACATTGGCGACTAGGTACCTGACGATGAGGTATTTACAAGCCTATCCCTTTAATCTTATTTCTGGAATCGTGGTTCAGACAAAGGCGCAATGGTAGCTCAAATTGCGCTATCCACATAATCCTTTGCTACCCATATATTACTCTTTCACAAACCTACGTAGTCCAAAACCTGGTATGCTCAGCAAATAAACACCTGAAGGAAAAGTTGTGACATCCAATGTTGTAGATCTATCCTCCAGCGTGCTCGACATCATAAGTTGGCCTAGGACGTTGGTAATTTTGAATTGCTGACCCCTTTGGTAGCCACCATCAATTATAATAGCGCTTTTTGTTGGATTTGGGTAGAGAATAAGGTGTTTTGCCGAATTACCTCCAAGACTGGTCAGGATCGAAATCTCTGGCGAAGTGGCAGTGCAACCATTGGGAGCTGTTACACGAACTGCGTATCTGCCCGTTTGCGATACAACTAAGCTTGAGTCGCTCCCTGGGACAGGATTACCGTTGAACAACCAAGTAGTGACCATGCCTGATTGCGGTACAGTGTTTAAGGTATCAACTAACCGCGTAATTGATGGAGCGGTAGGACAACCATCAGCAAGGAACGAAGTATACCAGCTTCGGATAACTCCTCCAATTTGACGAAATGTCCCGCCGACGTATATCTTTCGGTCAAAAATTGCTACCGCACCTACATAATTGTCTGCATCAGGATTCCAACTTCCAATCTGGGCTGTGGTTTTATCAACTGCCACAATTCGATTACGAGTTGTGATGCCAGCCCGAGTAAAGGTGCCGACAGCATAAATCGTATTGTAAGCCATTGCCAAGGCGTTAACAGGGCCGTTTAGATTTGGGTTCCATGCTGTAGCTCTGCTGGTAGCAAGATCAATTTCTGCAATTCCATTCCTTGTTGTTCGACCAACAGAGGTAAAACCACCTCCTGCAAATACTGTAGGTCCGTTGGGGACAATAGCGTCAACACTACGATCGGGGTTTGGATTCCAGGTAGTTACAACGCCCGAAATGGCATCAAAGGAAGCTAGGTATTTACGAGCAACACCAGCTAAGGATGTAAATGATCCTCCAACAAAGACCATATTTCCGTTTGTTGCTAAAGCAGAAACCATGCCGTTTGAGCTAGGACAAATATTTGAAGCCTGACCTGTAGCCGAGTCAATCAAAGCAAGAAAACTGTTGCCATTCTGGGGACCAATGTTTCTAAAATTTCCACCAACAACAACTCCATTCCTCACCCCTGCAAGTGCAGTTACCCTATCATCAGCATTAGGGCTCCAGCTTGTGACCAAGCCATTGGTTAAGCTGATAGCAGCAATACGGCTCCTGATGGATCCACCAATAGTCTGGAAATCACCACCCACATAAAGCGTATTGCCCCAAGTCGTCATACAAGTAACGGTTCTATCAGGTTTGGGGTTCCATGCCGTTGGTATGCCCGTGTCAAGATTCAAAGCGGCTAGATTGTTGCGGCTAACGCCACCCGCACTTGTAAAGTCACCGCCAGCGTAAACAAAGGTGCCATCAAAACTAACCACATTGACTCTGTCTGATGCATTGGGGCTCCATGGAGTTACTATGCCAGAATTGATATTGATGGCAGCAATTCGGCATCTAGCCTGTCCACCAATCGTTGTAAAGCTACCACCAACATAAAGGATATTGCCATTAAGTGCCATGCTACAGACCTCTCCATTGGCATTAGGATTCCAGGTGCTAAGAACCCCCGATGACAGATCTATTGAGGCTAAGTTATTGCGTGGTTGGCCACCCAAGTTGAAAAACTGGCCACCTAGATACAAGACGTTATTATAAAGCGATATGGTATTGAAGGATGCGTATGCATTGAGATTTAGTCCATTAGGAAGCCCAGTATTAAGGTCTATAGCCGCGACACTACGGCGGGTTTGGCCTCCTATAGTACTAAATGTACCTGCCAAGTAAACAGTATTAGGACCAAATACCATTGCCCTGACCTCGCCACTTGCATCTGGATCCCATGCCGTGGCCAAAGCCGTGGTTGCATCTATTGCAGCGATTCGATTGCGTGTCACGCCTCCTACACTTAAAAACTGCCCTCCGACATAGACAGTATTCCCTTGAACGGAAATACAGTAAACCATCGCACTGGCATCGGGATTCCAGCTGGTTGCACGGCCATTGGTGCCACTTAGTGCTGCAAGGTGGTTGCGAGGCTGACCTCCAATATTCCTGAAATGCCCTGCTACATACAGGACATTCCCGACCAGATCTAAAGATCGCACAACATCATCCGCATTTCCGTCCCAAGCTGTGTCAACCTGATAGTTAGGCAAAAGGTGTGCAATGCGGTTCCGAGGAATATTGCCTATCGCTGTAAACCCACCACCAATGTACCAGCCCCCGACTCCATCAGGAATGGCAGCAAGGATAGAACCATTGACCTTTGGAAAACCTAGGATCGGGGCAGCAGTAGCGATATCAACTGGCACCCCGGAGCCTGTATTGGGACCTACGTAACTAAAGCTACCTCCTAAGATTATGTCGTTACCTACCTTTGCAAAGGCATTAACGCTTCCATCCGTTTGCCAAAGTGTGGTGTCTGGGGTTTGTGCATTGACGCTAAAGATTGCCTCAAAATATAGCATCGTTAATAGAGCGAGCGACAAAAAGGGGGTTCGGATTTGGACCATATAAAATCAGCATTAGCTACTACGTAACAAGGTTATTCTGGTCTATATCCTACATAGACAGGTAAGGTAACCGCGGATAGATGCAAATTTCTGACTTTATGACTAGCGTCTGTATTTTGGACCAAAAATGGCATGTTGATCCTGCCTTTGGGCATACTCACTGTATATCAAGCACAATGCGGCCTTGGAACCCGTTGAACGATTGAAAAATTTATGTCTGGACTCAGATTCGTGTGTGCTTTGTCTGAACTAGGATTCATCGGATTAGACGGATTTATGGGATTCGTGTGTACTCATGCGCACATTGGCGACTAGGTACGTGACGATGAGGTGTCCGCAAGCATATCCCTTTAATCCCTTAAATCTTATTTCTGGAATCCTGGTTCAGACAAATTACAGTCACACCCCATCAATCATCTAACAAATCCTTAAGGCGGGTAACTTCTTCGACTTTGTAGTGTTCGCCGAGGTGCTCGAATGATCCTATTAGGTTACGCAACACCCGTCTGATGATATCAACCGTTGTGCAGGGCTCAAAAAACACTTCTATCGGTTGGATTTTGAGGGTCCGGATATAGTTTTCGATATCTTGGCGGCTGAAGATAATCCCCCGATTAAAAACATTGATATAAAATTGCGTATTAAGCGTCTTGTAAGTCAGGATAAACATATTCGGCAGATTGACCCCATAGATCGGCAAGCCGAGCTTTTGGGCTACCAACATATAGATCACACAAAGGGTAATGGGGTTTCCCTTTTTGCTTTCGATCACGACATTGATCATACTATTGCCGGGTGACTGGAAATTGCGGCTATTGGGTCCTAACTTAAACTCATCTAGCAGTACCTGGTTCAGAATCCGGATCTGGTCATACGGGTTCATGTCGTCCCGCAATTGCAGCCAAGTTTCGTAATAGAGCCGATCAATTACCTGCCGTAAGGTCGCAATATCAAGGTCTGGATATTGATAAGTACTGACAATCCACATGCCCTGCAACAGGTCTGTACCACCTAACAGATGCCAGTTCTGGAGGCGCTGGATCAGGACATCGAACTGGAGTTTATGGATCAGGTTGACGATACGGTCCTGCAGCTCGCCGTCAAACGAGGCGGTATCTAGCTCCTGCTCCAACCACGGAATGGCGGTCTCCCCCATCAGCATTAGCTGCTCCTCGACGTGCCCACGCACCTCACGATCATTATCCGCAATAAGCGATACAAGTGCGCGGACTTCGGTGTCGGTCATGGGCGTTAGTGCTGGTGAATGAAAGGAGACTGGTCGAACTAGAGACCATGCCGGCCCTGGTGCTTGGTGGCGATTGGCATTTCCAACTTTGTGGTGGTCGGTAACACAAATATAAGGCTGATCTAGGGTGCATTACAAAGGCTCAGCGGGGTAATTGTCTGGCCCAATCAGTTCACCTCTGGGGCAGGTCCTACTGGTACGTTAGCTAGCATGGGTTGGTGCTGGTCTGGCGCCAACTCCTAACGGGATCGATGGGTAGGTTGCGCCAAGCACTTAGGGCCAATATGCTGGCCTCAATTATGATATAAGCAGGGCATTAACTACCTTACGGAAACGCAAATCCTGTCCAGATGTCGGCGCCCTGCCGTCTATGGGAACGTCGGGATTATTTTTCTTGCTAACCATTTCAATAACAAAACATTAGAAACATGGATACCTTACCAAATTCGCCTTCGCAGGGTGCAGAGCCCCAACAAAAGATCGTTTATGTCAAGCCACCAGCCTTTGACACGGCCATCTTTATAGACCTAGAAAATTTACTTTGTGGCTATGCCCTTACCGATAAGGAAACCGAAGCCCTTGACTTACGTGGCATATTGACACAAGTCCGGAGCCTAGATCATTTGGTAGGCCGTGTTGCCATTGGGCGAGCTTATGCCAACTGGCAGAGCTATAAAACCCGGCCATTGCATGCGGTCATGAACGAGCTTAATATCAGTCAAGAGCACGTCCAGGCCGTCAACGTCAGCCAAAAAAACTTAGCCGACATAGCACTCTGCACCGATGTGATGGATGTGCTCCATACCCGCCCCAACATCAAAACCTTTGTTATCGTTAGTGGAGATGGTGGGTTTGCCTGGATGGTCCGTCGCCTGAACGAGTATGGCAAAAATGTTGTTGTGGCAGCATACGAGTCTCAAACCAATAAGGTACTCAAGGACCTGGCTGACGATTTCTTCGGCATTACGGACCCACGCGGCCCAAGGGTCGAAACGTTCAAAAGTGCAGATGTCGTGGCTGAGCAACTGCTCAACATCTTTGGCCAGTTTGACGCCACCCGCACCTCACTACTGGAGCTACAGGACCATGTTCGGTTGATTTTTGCTCGTTTGCCTGAGATCGAAACCACCCGCCATTTGTTAGAAGCTGGTGTGGCCCTGCCAAAACTCCAGATCTGGTTCACGGAGCTGATCAAAGGTTTTGATTTTCATACCTTGTTTGGGGCCGTCAAGTTCATCGACTTTGTGAAGCAATATGCCAGTGGCATCAACGAATATGTCCTGATCCAGCACGGGTCAGAAAATAGACTGCACTTCCGGACCGAGGCAGCCCCAACCCCTGCCAATAACGTCCGGGAAAAAGTCGATATCTCCAACGAAAAGAAAGGCCTCAATGCCAGCCAGAAGGCTGATTTGGGCTCATACGATGCCATTAAGGATAGCAAAGAGGCCATTGCGCTCATTGGCAAAATCATGGAGTCCTTCATTGACGGGGGGCACTATAACTTTGCAGAGGGCGTCTCGATCAACATCATCATCGACGAGATCAAACGGATGTTGCCAACCCTACGGCCTTATGCCCTCGGGGCCAATGGGTATGAGCAGCTCATCGCCCAGGTCTTGACCCGCCATGACCTCAAACTCATGAGCCCTAGTATTGTGGGCAACTCTGCAGATATGATCATGTTCGAGGAGTCCACCAAACGAGGCTTCAAGAAGACCGTCCTACCGCCGATCAATGATGTGCATAGCGTAGCCAACTACCGCAACGCCATGGCCGACCAAGAGATGACCAAATGGTTCTTCGTGGTCCAGAGCCCTGAGCTTGTCAAGGTGGTAGCCGAGCTGATCGTGAGCAAACGCAAGGATAGCAACCTGCTGTCCGACTGGGTTAAGCTGGCGATGGAAAAACTAGCAGATAAACCCGCCGTTAGCAAACTAGGCCTCAAGGCCAAAACCGAGGTCCAGAACATCTTCTTGGCGTTCAATGCAGCGGGTATGTTCGACAAGTTCCCGGATACGGGCATACTGTCATCCCAGAAACTAAGCCTCAAGGCCGACATCCTGTCCGCAACCAAAATTGTGGAGCAACTGCGTGGCCAATGCGCCGTCAAGATCGAGAAGGTGATGAACGAAGCGCCTAACGCCGAAATCCTGAAACAGATCACGGGCTAATGCAATCCGATCAGTGCTTGATCTGGATGGGCCTACCAGTAATCAGGCCCATAATCCTCGTCTGATGTTATGATTGACGCGTTGGTTGTATTCCTGATTGCGAGTGTATTGAGCTTTGTGGGGTCCTTGCAGGCAGGCTTGGTCAATACGGCAGTGGTAGGGTACAGTTTGCGGCCAGGCCCCTTCGGTAGGCGCCTTGGGGTGGCCTGCGCACTAGGTGGTGCCCTGCCCGAGCTGCTATATGCTGCTATTGCGCTCAAAGCATCGCCTTTGGCAGCCTATCTATCATCTGTCCTGATATGGGGTGTTCCTATCCTGAAGCTGGTGGGCTTGGCCGTAACGCTGGGCCTAGGAGTTGCCGCAGGGGTTTATGCCTTGGTGCTTAGCCGTCGGGAAAGCTCTGTTGATTCCACCTCAGCCACCGACGTACATTCTGCTGCAAATAGGCCCGTTTCAGGCGGCCCAACTGGTACAATTAAGGCCGCCTTAACTGGCTTTAGCCTTGGCCTCGCCAATCCGCAATTGCTGGTTTTTTGGTTCGGGATTGCGGTTTGGCTCCAGACCTACGGACTACTTAAACCCTTGGCTTCGGTCACCGCCATAGGCACTGATCCTGCCATCCGTTGGTCTTGGGAGTTGTTGCTATTCTCAGGCACAGAGGTAGGGCTGGTGCTGGGGGCTGGGGCTGGTGCGGCGGGTATCTTGATGCTGCTGGCCTACTTTACTGGTCGGTTCCGGACCTGGGTAAGCGGACTGGTGCGCCCAAGAACTTTTGCGGCGATTGGTGCCTTGCTACTGCTATTGGCCGGCTGGCAATGGTTTCGGCTTTAACCTGTCATTGAGGATCTGCCCTGCTGGGTGTGATGCCGACGCTAACAGCCAGAGAAACCCTTACCTAATCTCTATTTGACCAAAGCAGTTGCCATGGTTGGTCCATTACCTAGGGTCGCAGCGGTTGATGAGCCAATTTGATCATTACCCGAAAACCACTTGACAATGGCTTTCGTGATCGGCAGCTTGATACCAAAATGCTGCTCGGACCGCTGGATGAGCTGCAACAAGGTCACAGGTTTGTAGCCTTGGCGGATCAATTTGGCTGAGATATCAGGCAACAAAGCATGGTGACGGTAGAGCTCAGCCCATGATTGCCAAGCCGAAAAACTCGGGTCATAGATGTGTGCAGGCTCTGAAGTCACGCCATTCAACTCAAGGATCGTGAACTGGCCATCCATTAAGGCTTGATCGTCAAAGGCACGGACATCAAACCGACCGTAATAGACGCCTTTGGTTTGGTCCATCAGTTGTTGGATGGCAGCCTGCAGCTTAAGGGTAATTAAGTTGCTGGCGTCGTAGAACACAGTACCCCTGCAATGGTTGCCAATGGGCTCGACCAAGACCTCCTCGCCAACTGCGGGGATCGAGGACATCAGGGTGATTTTGGTGTTAAGCAGCCGCTCCACCTGTTTGCTGCCACGATGTGTTTGGGACAGTAAATCAGCCACCGTCTGAACCCCGTCCCCAATCACTGACAAAAACCGTTTGCCTGTTATGGAGAGTAGGCTGGCGATGCCAGTATCGGGATCCTTGCTGACCATCAGGCCGAACTCAGCTTGCCAAGGGACGAGCTCTTGCAATAGGTAGTCTTGACCCGCCCGTTGGATGTTCATGAGCTCAGTCGTGAGCTGGCCGTAGCTCTGGATAATCCGGACCCCATCACCCCGTTCTCCGATATCTGGTTTCATTATAAGGGGAAAGGGCACGCTGGCATCTTTGAGCTGACGCAGGATCTGTTGTGCAGAATCAGCGGGGCGCACCAAAATGGTTTTGGGGTAGCTGGCCTTCGGAAGTAGGGCGTAAATGTCCGACTTGCGTTCGCCAAAGAAGCCCCCCATATCAATCCCCGGGTTGGCCACACTGAAGAACACGGCAGAGCGTAGTTTGATGGCTGTCCGGACGATGAGCGGTAACAGCGGCAGGTAGGTCAGGTACCAAGGCCAGTACTCATGATTGAGGCGATCGCGAAGGAAAAGTGGCATAAGCAGGACTTGTTTGATCAGTAAGTGGAGATAATAGGCTGATTGCCCCTAACCTAACAGACTGATGGCGCGTTGTTGGTCGGACAGCAGATCATGGTAGATGAACTTCCAATGGCGGCTATTGTAGGCAATTGCTGCGATGCATACGGTCTGCTTTCCATCGTCGGACTTCATCTGGATGCGCTCGGCTAGATTATCCCAATTTTTACCGCCGTTATGGTGGAAAGACAAGAGTATATCAACCGTATCTAACCCTTCAACGTTGATTTTGGGGTTTATGACATCTTGGTAGAACCATTTTTTTCGCTCGGCTTTTGCTGCTGCCGAAAACAAGGTGGCCGAAGACCAAATCATCGGCTGGGTGACATCATGGTGTGTCAGGACAGCTTCCTCGCCAGTCCAGACCACGGAGCTAAGGCGCCTTGGGTAATGATTGACGACCACCAGCGTAAAGGGCTCGATCCCGACAAAGTCATACCCCGCTACAAAGTCATCGGCATTGCCAAACTGGGCAAAGTGGTTGATCACAAGACCGCGGCTTTGGCGGTAGGGCAGGTGGCGTTCGTGTGGTTCAAAGCCACCGTTCAGGATGTTGATGGAGTAGCCTGCCTCGGAAGTCATAAACCAAGTGCCACCGCTGCGCTGGTCCACAGGGTAGATGGCACCGTCCTGCTGATGGAGCATGGGGGGCATCATGGGGCCGCGGTTGATGGCTTCGTCTCGGCTAGAGACTAGGGCAAAACCTTCGCCATCTGGCATGTAAGTGAGTGTACACATGGTTATTGGCGTTATTGGCGGCGATAGTTGACGGTGCTGGCAGCCACCCCAAGGTTGGCATCCAGCAGGATGTGGGGGTGTTCTTGTTCGAGCGAAATCCTGATCAGGGCTAGGTGATGGACGCCATGGTCAGCTAGGTAGGCCAACTCACGCGACAGGGTCGTACGGTGGTCAAACAGGTTGGTATAGCCGGGCAGCTCGCTTTGCATCACCAGCTCGACATCCTGATGGGCGGTAGAGTCTAGGTACATCAGCTGGGCTAGGGCGTTACGCAGCACGTCGCGGGCGGTGCCGACATCGGTAGCGATCAGGTGGTTACGTTGCCGTTTGTCGTAGCTGAACTCCCCG
>CANHWS010000084.1 GCA_947464365.1 Cytophagaceae bacterium
AAGCTTTCCATGTATCGGCGCTGACCCTCGGCATAGATGGTGTCAAAGGCAAGGCTGCTTTTGCCACTACCACTGATGCCTGTGATGACTACTAGCTTGTTACGCGGAATCGAGACATCAATGTTCTTGAGGTTATGCTCACGCGCTCCGTAGATATCGAGCGACATTACCTCTTGGACATCGCTTGGGTCCTGCCCTAAGGTAGATTGTAGGTCTGGTGCTGCCTGCTTAACAACAAGCCTAGCTTTGGCCCTCGTTCTGGACCCCGCACTACCATCAGTACTTTCTTGATTGATGTCCTTGTTTAAAACGTTCACAGACTTTTTCATAGTGGTATTGGGCCGTTTTCAGACAACAAGCAGGCGAAAAATCATGCCGAAATGCCTGTCAAAGTGCCAAGTCGCAAGTTAGGGCCAACTTGGTCAATTGCGACACGGATCCCCAATAATCAACAATGATTAGGGCCTCCGACATCCAAAACAATCTTGGCTGCCAGAGGCCCATAGTTAAAGGACACAGGTGTCGTGATTTCTATTTGACGCGTAATCGGCGACCAGACCTAAGCCCGCTATTTTTGCTCATACCATTAAGCCTCGCCAAAGTATTGACTGAAATGCCGTACCGACGCGCGATGCTAAACATGGTGTCACCTCCCCGGACTTTATGCCAATAGACCTTACGGGTGTTTCCGCTTGCCTGAAGCTGCATCATGGCGGGGGTCAGGATAAAATCTGGGCCTCTGACTTTCCACTCATGGAAGTCATAAATCTCTTCGGGGTTGAAGGTCTTGCCAAGATAGCGTACCTCATAGTGCAAATGGGGACCACTACTTCGCCCAGTGCTACCTCCCCAGCCGATTAGCTCGCCGGCCTTGACGTACTGACCGATTTTAGCAACCGGCAAGGACAAGTGACCATATAGTGTTTCAAGACCGTTGTAATGCCGTAGGACCATCACATTGCCATATCCACCCCCTTGATAGGCCGACACACGTACAACACCGTCAAAGGCTGCATAGATACTGTCGAACATATCAAGCTCAAGATCAATGCCCGAGTGGAAGCGATAACCTCGTGGCCCAAATCGGCTATTGATTTGGGTTTTGCGCTGTGGCATAGCCGCCAGCCGACCTTCTAGCGTGTCATAAAGCAACATCAGCAACGGCTCCGTTAGCTCATCCCGATCGATGCGGTAGGGGTCAATGATGTTTGAGCTCCAGATCGAGTAGTACTCTGCAATCTTGATCCAGCTACTATCGATCTTGACCTCCTCGGTCACCTCAACAATGCTGGTTTCCCCCTCATCTAGCGAAAACGAGTCCTCACTGACTATTGATAGATCTTTATAGGGATTAAAGGATCCACGTTGCGGTTTAAACCGCTCGGGAGACACAGGTTGGTTGGCCAGCTCTATCTTTTCCTTATAGGCTGGGTTCTTGAGGTAACGAGCTTGCCCCTTGGATCCCCTGATTTTAGGAGCTTTTATGCGTTTAAACTCTTGCTTATTACTTTTTCGATTGCTTTTCCGTTTCCGCCGCTGGGCATCGACATCCTGCACAATGCCAAACAGCAAGGTCAGGAGGGTCAGGATTAGCAATATGATTGTTTTTTTTCTTAGCATTTCGTACTGCAAGGTCGGGACATAAAAATGAGCAGGGGCTGATGCCATCCGCCTACAAAAGTCCAGCAACCAAAGTTTGAAGCCAAGAGGCACCTACCAAGGTAAGTGTCTCTTGACAAGATGTGGGGGGGTATTGGGTTTAGGCAGTTGCTGCGGTCTCCGCTAGCTCGGCCACTTCTGTCAGTTTGACGGTCAACCAACGCTCAGCATCAAGTGCCGCCATACAGCCTGTACCAGCTGCCGTCACAGCTTGACGATAGACCATGTCCTGCGCATCGCCACAGGCAAACACTCCAGGGACGTTGGTATAGGTGCTACCCTTAATCGTATCGATGTAACCAGCCTCGTTCAACGGGATGTAGTCCGCAAAAACCTCGGTATTAGGTTTGTGGCCGATGGCAACAAAGAAGCCTGTGGCCTCTAGGTCGGTTTCTTCACTTGTGATTCGATTCCGAACACGCACACCTGATACGCCTTCATCACCGAGGACCTCAACGGTCTCCGTGTTCCAGAGGATGGTGACGTTTGGTAGATTTTTGAGGCGTTTCTGCATAAATAGGCTTGCACGCATTTTGTCGCCTCGTACCAAAACGGTCACATGTTCGCAGATGTTGGCTAGGTAGCTAGCTTCTTCGGCAGCGGTGTCGCCACCACCTACGACTATAACCTTCTGGTTGCGATAAAAAAATCCATCACATACGGCGCAGGCAGATACTCCGAGACCGTTCAGGCGTTGCTCGGATGGCAAGCCCAGCCATTTGGCACTGGCACCAGTTGAGATGATGACTGCATCGGCCGTGAATTGCTTCTTTTCGTCTACCCAGATTTTGTGTGGCCAGCCCGAAAAATCGACCTTGGTTACCATACCATTCCGGACATCGGTGCCAAAGCGTTCGGCCTGTGCCTGGAGGTCTGCCATCATTGCGGGCCCGTTGATGCCATTAGGGTAGCCAGGGAAGTTCTCGACATCGTTCGTGATCATGAGCTGACCACCAGGTTGCATGCCGGTGTACATCACAGGATTGAGCCCTGCACGAGCAGCATAGATTGCGGCAGTGTACCCCGCCGGACCCGAGCCAATAATCAAACAATGAAAATGGGTGCTGTCCGGATTGTGACCTGGGACAGTAGCATTAGTGTCGTGATGTAGAGCACTCATATATGTAGTATATCAAAGCTAGACGGCCTGTACCAATACCTTGCAGTGGGTGCAGGTAGGCGGGCACGTCGTTTTTAGACCTGTAAAACCAAGTATCTGATAGGGCAGACCTCCAAGAGGCTATTACCATAACGATACAAAACGCACAGTAGTACGCAATTATCAAGCCAAAATTACCATTTATATCCCATTTTACTGCCATAGACATCTCAAATAGCAACATAGAGGCCACTTTATAACAAAGTGCTAAGGGATCTTCTGAATGACCAAGATCTATCATGACGGTGCCATCATTGGTCATTTTTGGGGCTTTGGCCAATTTGGCTACCCTTTGGGAAATCCGCCTTGAACCAAATTGACGCAAATACTTATTCGGCAACCGAACCAAGTAGGGTGGTGGACCATGGCTTTTTGGTTTACTTTGTGGTCAACAACACTTCTTGGTCAGAGGTGCTGCGACAGAATATTCGGGTTGGTCTGGACCTAAATCTCTTTTCAGCCTCAACTCAAGTCCGAATCCGGCCCCAAACTGACCCAAGTCCGATATCCTACTGCCTACATGCACTTTCTAAAGCTCAAAAAGCCGCTTGCCTTTTTCGATCTCGAGACCACCGGGACCAGCATCGCTCATGACCGTATTGTCGAGATTGGCATCGTGATTGCCAAGCCAGACGGCACGCTTGAGAAGAAGCAGCGATACGTCAACCCCACCATACCGATCCCAGCCGAGTCCACCGCAGTGCATGGCATCACCGACGAAATGGTAGCGGATATGCCCAACTTTAAGCAGATTGCTCGGTCACTTGAGCAGTTGCTGCAAGGTTGTGACCTAGCTGGTTTCAATATCCTGAAGTTTGATATTCCGTTGCTGGTCGAAGAGTTTTTGCGCGCAGATGTTGATTTTGACATCAGCAACAGGCATCTGCTCGATGCCCAGCGCATTTTCCACATGATGGAGCCCAGAACTCTGACCGCAGCCTACAAGTTTTACACAGGTGGGGATATTAGCGAGTTAGGCGACAAAGGAGCCCACGCTGCTGATGTCGATGCCCTCGCGACCTACCATGTCCTGATGAAACAAGTTGAGCGCTATGAAGGCGTATCGATCACCGACAACCAGAAGAATGTCACAATCCCAATTGTCAATGACGTAAAAGCCCTACATGACCTGACCTTCAATAAGATTGTTGATTTGGCAGGTAGGTTAGCCTATAACTCCAAAGGCGAGGTCGTCATTACCTTTGGTAAACACAAGGACCGCCCACTGGAAGATGTCTTGCGCAAGGAGCCGAGCTATTATGACTGGATGATGAATGGCGACTTTACCCAAGACACCAAACGCAAACTGACTGAGATTAAACTTGGGATGAAGCGATAGGCCCAGCAAAAAACAAATAGGCTATCTAACGACTCAGATCAAGAAACAAAATACCTCACTTCGACGCTTGACGCCCCCAATCCACTTCCGAATCGGCACACGCAGCAGCCAATTGGCACTTTGGCAAGCCGAGCATATTGCAGATTTGTTGCAGTCTCAGGGCTGTACAACATCCTTGGTTACCTACGAAACCAAAGGGGATAAACAACTGGAAACTACTATCGCCAAAATCGGAAGCAAAGGTGTCTTTACAGAGGAGTTAGAACAGGACCTGCTAGCTGACAAAATCGATCTAGCCATCCATAGTGCCAAAGACCTCCAAAGCACCATGCCTGCAGGTCTGGAGCTAATTGCCTTTACGGAGCGCGAACTGGCTTTTGACGTTGTCCTTAGCCTAGATAAGCATTTAGATCTCAACGCTCCTGGGCTGATCGTGGGTAGTAGCAGTACCCGCCGCCGGGCTTTGTTGGCCAAATATTACCCTAATATCACCCCCGTCGAGGCCCGTGGCAATCTTCAGACAAGGCTCCAAAAACTAAAGGATGGCCACTTCCAAGCCATGCTTTTGGCATACGCAGGTGTGCACCGCATGGGGTTTGATGACTATGTGGTCCACCAGTTTCCATTAGATCAGTTTGTTCCACCCACGGGTCAAGGTTCGATTGCCGTCCAATGTGCTGCAAGCCTAAGCCCTGCACATAAACAGTTGGTTAGGGCTACCTGCAACCACGCTAATACGGAGCTGTGCCTCCTGACCGAAAGGGCCTATTTAGCCAGACTAGATGGTGGCTGCAGCATTCCAGTATTTGCCCATGCCACCCTGCAGGGGGATGCGCTTCGGTTCCATGCAGGCATTATTAGCCTAGACGGACAGGATTATCTGGACCAAGTCTATCAGCATTCAGGTCCGACCACCGATCTGGCCCGAGAGATTGGCACCCATGTGGCTGAAACTGTTCTTAGTCTCGGTGGTGGAGGTATTCTCCAGACCATAAGGCAGACCTTAGCAAGGACCTAAGCGGATAAAAAATCAAATGTCCTGACAACCGATAGTGTTTTTGGTTGTTATTTTGACCCAACAAACGGGCCATTTCTATTTTGGTCCCCTTCTTGTTAGTTGATCAGCACCATCCACCATAACACCAGCTTTCTGCCAACGATGTTATCAACCGCTACTCCAATCCGCCATTTCAAACTTTGGGCATCTGCTGCCCTTCTTACCCTCGCCATGTCCGCAACGCCAACAGACGCCGAAGCTCAATTTTTTATCAAGAAACCACTGCCTCAGCATGTCGCTCCAGGTCAGGAGGCCAAGGAGTTTAAGGAAGATGATGTAGTCACCATCAAAACCACATTAGGCGACATCGTCCTTTTGCTTAGCGATAGGACACCAGTTCATAAGGCCAACTTTATCAAGTTAGCCAAGGACGGAACCTATACAGGTACCACCTTCCACCGCATTATCCAGGGTTTCATGATCCAGGGTGGCGACGTCAACAGCAAAGATGCCGACCCTAGCAACGATGGTGCAGGCAATGTTGGTTATACTGTCCCTGCCGAGTTTGACGACTCTTTGACCCATGTTATGGGAGCCGTAGCAGCTGCACGCATGGGCGACCAAGTCAACCCGACCAAAGCAAGCAGTGGTTGCCAGTTTTACATCGTGGATAACCCTAATGGTGCCCATTTCCTGAACCGGAACTATACCGTTTTTGGTAAGGTTATCAAAGGCATTGAGGTAGTCCAGCAGATTGCTACCCAGCCCAAAGGCCCCAATGATCGTCCATTGACCAACATCGTGATGACCGTCGAAGTCAAAACGATGCGTCGCTCCCGCATCGAGGACGAGTTCAAAATCAAATACAACTAGGCATCAAAACTAAAGGCCAACAGCGAGGCAATGCCTACCTGTTGGCCTTTTTTGATCATATTTATAAGTTCGTACCCATCCTAATCTATTCCTGAAAAGACGTGAAGATACTAGTTACAGGCTCTAATGGTCTACTGGGTCAGAAACTCGTCGAGCTCATCGCCCGCCGTGCTGACCATGAGTTGCTTGCAACTGCACGAGGCGATAATCGCCTAGTTGTTCAAGGGGCTGACTTTTCTTACCAATCACTTGATGTTACTAATGGGGATGAGGTCGAGTCGGTAATTGGTGGTTTCAGGCCAGATGTCGTCATCAATACCGCAGGCATGACAAATGTCGATGAATGCGAAACCAACCATATTGGTTGTGATGCACTTAATGTCATAGCCGTAGAGCACCTAGTTCGGGTTTGTTCTGCGCACCAGATATTCTTGTTGCACCTAAGCACTGACTTTATTTTTGACGGTGCAGATGGACCCTATTTTGAGGATGCAGTCCCCAACCCACTAAGTTACTACGGCCATAGTAAACTTAAGGGCGAGGAAGCCGTCCTTGGGGCTAGCTGCCCATGGGCTATAGCTCGCACTGTTCTGGTTTATGGCATCGCCCAGAACATGAGCAGAAGCAACATCATCCTTTGGGTCAAGTCCAGCCTCGAACAAGGCAAAACAATCAAGGTAGTTACCGACCAATGGAGAACGCCAACCCTAGCCGAAGACCTTGCCATCGGTTGTTTATTGATCGCCGAGCAACGTGCTACAGGTATCTTTAACATCTCAGGCCCTGATATGCTAACGCCATACGAGATGGCCATCGCCACCGCTGACTATTTCGGACTTGACAAAAGCCTAATCACTGAGGCCGATAGCACGACCTTTACCCAAGCAGCCGTAAGGCCACCCAAGACAGGTTTCGTGATAGATAAAGCCAGGATTACCTTAGGCTACCAACCCCATAGTTTCAACGACGGTATCGCCTACTTGGCCAAACAGTTGGCCGATATCAGGACTGCCTAGAAATTAGGTTGGATTTTAACACCGTTTCGCTTTTCGCCTTTCTGACCTCTTACGTATGATCCCTCAGGCACACCCCATGGACAATATTAAGCTTTTCGATAAGGAGTTCGAGGTTTACCTCAGCCCCACTGAGCTCAGCCAGATCACATCTGATCTTGGTAAACGCATCAGCTCAGACTATGAGGGTCTCAATCCATTACTGATTGCAGTGCTTAACGGTGCGTTTGTTTTCGCTGCTGACCTTATGCGGGCCATCACGATCCAGTCTGAGATCACGTTTGTTAAGGTGGCAAGCTACGAGGCCACTAGCAGTAAAGGCACCGTCGAAGAGATTTTGGGTCTGGAGAAAGACATCACCGGTCGCCACATCATTATCGTTGAGGATATTGTGGACACAGGTCTCACGATGACCGAGTTGCTCAAGAATTTCAAGGAGTATTATCCCGCCTCCATCGAGATCTGTTCACTGCTCCTCAAACCTGCGTCCCTAAAGAAGCCAATAGATGTCAAGTACGTTGGGATGGAAATCCCGCCCAAGTTTGTGGTCGGCTATGGTCTGGACTTTGATGGCATCGGGCGTAACCTGCCAGCCCTATATCAGCTCGTGACATCCGAGTTGGCACTGGATAACGGACAAGAGATCGACCCCGAGGAGAACTAAATGGCAGATTGGGCGGACCTAGGCATTAGTTCACCGTCAATTTTAGCGCTATTGGCCATCATTTTGGGGGCAACAATGCCTCCCCAATATTATCTTTGTGTTTTCCTAAACATCTCTGGGTTCAGGCCAGTGGTGTTTTTCAGAAAGTTGCCCCAGCACAGGCCAAGTGCCATGTACCCCCATCACCCAAATTTGTTTGCAGATGCAGAACATCGTCCTGTTTGGCCCCCCGGGGGCAGGAAAAGGCACCCAAAGCCAAAAGCTGATTGAGCAATATGGATATATCCATCTATCAACTGGCGACCTGCTACGGTCACAAATAGCACTAGGCACACAGCTCGGCCAAAAGGCTAAAGAGCTAATGGATGCTGGCATATTGGTCCCAGACGAAGTTGTGATCGGTATGATTGCCTCAGAGCTAACGGCCAACCCGGGTGCCAAAGGTTTTATTTTTGATGGATTCCCGCGGACTGTACCACAAGCAACAGCCCTAGATGCTTTGCTCGCAGACCACAGTACCTCTGTTAAAGGCATGATTGCGCTAGAGGTCGCGCATGACGTATTGGTAGCACGTCTCCTCAATCGGGGTTTGACCAGTGGTCGTCCTGATGATGTTAATGAGGTGCTTATAGCCAAACGGGTGGATGAGTACAACTCTAAAACCAAACCCGTTGCTGACTATTACAAAGCCCAGCACAAATACACAGGCATTTTTGGTGAAGGCGAAGTGGATGATATTTTCCAGCAGATTTGCCGTGTGATAGATGGCTTTGGCCGTTAGTTAATCCTGTTTTGATACCAATTTTATAGCCACTGAGCCCTCTATCTTACGGGGTGCCAGTGGCTAGTTTATTGGTGTGTGTTGGCTTCATATTGTGGCCTTTTGCGCCCCTTGCCTTATGGTAGATTGTTAAGGTCTTGATCCTGTACCAGCTCTTGGTCGGTCCTGGAATAGGCTTTCGTAGGGTGATTTTTAGTGAAAACGACACATGATTATCTCACACTGATTTGCACAATCAGCCAAACATTGGCAGGTTTGTACCACAAACGCTTTTACCTTCACGATCATTCCTACTGCCCCTCAATCCTTATGGATATTATGCCGCTAGAACTTGTCCAGAAATTCGCAGAAGCATACGGCCCGACCACAGCGGCAGTGCATACTTTTTTCTCGCCCGGCCGGGTGAACCTCATTGGTGAACACATTGACTATAATGGTGGATACGTATTTCCTGCAGCGCTGACATTAGGTATCCATGCTGCGGTCCGGGTCCGAACAGATAAAGTCATTCGGGTACGCTCTGTCAATGCCGAAGGTGAGGTTTCGTTCGCAATTGACAAGGACTTGAAGTACAATGCTGCCGACGGATGGGCCAACTACCCGAAGGGAGTCATTGCAGCCTTGGCAGCAGCGGGTCATAAATTGGTAGGGGCTGATGTCCTCTACTGGGGTAATCTACCCGACGGAGCTGGCCTAAGCAGCTCGGCCGCCATTGAGGTCCTGACAGGCTATTGGGCCTTGACATTAAGCAAAACCCAAACTGTCGATCGAGTGGCCCTTGCCCAGCTTTGCCAAAAGGTCGAAAATCAATTTGTGGGTGTTAATTGTGGCATTATGGATCAGTTTGCGGTGGCTGTTGGCAAACGAGACCACGCCATCTTGCTCGACTGTGCCACCCTTAAGTACGAGCTTGTGCCGAGTGCGATGCCAGGCTACAACCTCATAATTCTCAACACTAATAAACGCCGCGAGCTAGCCGACAGCAAATACAACGAGCGCCGTGCCGAGTGCGATAAGGCCCTTGAGTTGCTCAAGAAAGCTTACCCAACAACTCCGATGGCCAACCTTTGTGCAGCAACCATGGCCCAAATTGAGGCGACCATTACCGACCCGATTTTAAGCAAACGAGCCAAACACGTCGTAACCGAAAATCAAAGGGTCGTCAAGGCAGTGGAGGTACTTAAGGCTGGTGACCTCATTGGTTTTGGCCAGTTGTTGAACGCCTCCCACCAAAGTCTTTGCGATGACTATGAAGTCACCGGTGACCACCTAAACGCCATTGTTGCTGCAGCCCAAGCCCAACCAGGTTGCCTGGGAGCAAGGATGACGGGGGCTGGTTTCGGAGGATGCGGACTTGCTGTTGTTTCGGTGGCCGAAACTGATGCCTTTATAGCCAACGTAGGGCGGGCCTACACGGCAAAAACAGGACTTATTGCAGGCTTCTACATCAGCCAAGTTGGTGATGGTGCTAGGGCACAGTCATAGGTGGCTGAATCCACCCGCTAAGTCTTATCGGCCCCCTTATGGCCCTCCAAACCAATATTTTGCTATATTGGCCTAACGAATAAACCACTCTGGTTATTAATGATACGCTTTAGAACCTCGATGTTGCCAATGCTACTTGCCTTGGTGACCTTAATTCCTATGGGCCTTTGCGCCCAGTCTCTTTATCAGCTTGACCCCTCGGTACCAGCCCAGATCCTTGACGCCAATACCAAACTGACCGTTTTGGGTAGTCGTTTGGGTAGTCGGTTGTCGATGAGTCTCGTCACACAAGAGCAAGGTCTCCATACGGGTACGATGGGCTATGATAATGATCAGCACCGTGCCCTGCTTGTACAGGCTAGTTTGGGTGGTCAGGCCCCTTTGGCACTTCGCACAGGCCATCTAGCAGTGGGCAGTAACTTTGCACCCAGCCAATACGTCCGTCTAGGCCTCAATACCTATCAGGTTGAGGGCCAAAGCAATGACCTCACCCTCAAGTTTACCGTTGTTTCGCCTTTCACTCCAACAGATTCGTTAGGCGAGGTTGAGCAAATCAAAACCAGCATCGCCCCAATCCACTACCTGATTGTCGAGGCAACGAATAACACCAACACTGCACAGGTTGCCAAAGTGCAGGTCGGGCTAAATGGCATCCCGTATGACCGTGACAAAGAAGTAGCTTTAAGCTGGTGGCGTCGGGGCAAAGCCATGCAAGAGCTATTCTTTAAGGATGTTGCAGGCAGCGGAAGCCTAACTGCCCTTTGTGCCTCTGGCTTCGAGGCTAATCATTTTGAGCTTGGCAACTACCAAGGGCTCGGCTATACTGCCCAATTGGCTCCCAAGGCAACGGATACTAAAGTCTATGTACTCGCTGGCCACTATGCAGGCAAGGTGATGCATCACGTGCCGACCAGCCAAGACCTTGTTTTCTACTACAATCGGTACTGGAAGGACATTGACCAAGTGTTGGCATACGCCAAACAAAACCAAAGCCGCAACCTGCGTGCAACGGCCCATTTTGAGCGCGCTTTGAGCGCCAGTACCGCCACACCAGAAGAAAAATGGGTAGTTGCCATTGCCTTCCGGACCGACCTTGCCAATAGTTTTTTGCTTCAAGGTGCCAAAGACGAAAAGCCACGCTTCTACCTCACCGAGGGCCGCTTCCGCCACATGAATACGCTTGATGTGGCCTACGAAACAGAGATGATGTCCCTCTTTATGCCGTGGCGGCTCAAGATGCAGCTCGAACAATGGACTGACTATCTCGCAACTAAGGAGGTTCAGGTACCAAGCGGTCGTCGCCTAGGTGTGGTAAAAGAAAATCTAGAGGGTGTTTCGGCCACCGAGTTTGGGCCCTTCTTGTTCCATGATGTCGGTAACTTTCCTTATGTCTTTGCCGCCGAGGGTTACGACTTTGGCCCTGTTATGCCAGTGGAAGAAAACTGCAGTTTTGCGCTCCTGCTCTATTATTACTGGAAACTCACAGGAGATGATGCCTTCGTCAAACGCCATATCGGCCTAACTGAAGTCTTAATGCAGAGCCTATTGAATCGGGATAGCAATGGCAACGGCATTGCAGATTATGCCTTCGGCTGGAGTAGCTATGATGTCAGCGAGGCCATCAAACGCAGCCCCGATAACCTCTACCTAGGTGTTAAGCAGCTATGTGCTTACGAATGTGTCGCCGAGATGCTCAGTGCCTTGCCTCACATTGCAACAAAAGCCAAGACCACGCCGCTCAAATCCACTGATGAAGACGGCACCACCCTTGATGGCAACGGCAAAGCTTTGTTCGAAAAGGCCATCATGGATAACCGCTACCTACGGGCCAAACAAGCAGCTACATTGCACGCCGAGGCGGCCAAGATTAGCGCAACACTCACCAAAACTTACAGCAAATACGG
>CANHWS010000085.1 GCA_947464365.1 Cytophagaceae bacterium
AGCCCTGCCGATGTTGCTAGCCGACAACAGCCCATCCTCCAGCATATTCTGCGGCACGAAGGGGAGTCCAAGGTCCTGATCTGTATGCACGGCAGGGCGATGCGCATCCTACTCTGTCAGCTTATGGGGATGCCTCTAAGCCAGATGGAAACCTTTATGCACCACAACCTATGCCTTTATCAGGTGGATGTGGACACAATCACGGGACATGTGGAAACGAAACTCGCCAACGAAAAGGTGTGGTAGGTCAGCCTTGAGGCCTTTAAATTGTAGATAAGCCTGCGTGTCAAGGCCTTTGTTGCTATCAGTCTATTTGGCTGATGCTCTAGCTCTTTTCGAGGAGGCCTGTACTGCTACCTTGTTCCCCGTAAATGAGGTATTTGTAGGAACCGCCTGGCAAGTGACCGATATCAAGGTGTTCGTCCTTTAGCACGTCGGACGAAAACACAATATTGCCATCGACATCTAAGAGCTGCATCCTGGCCTGACCGTTCAACCCAGCCAAGTTGATCAGACCTGTGGCAGGGTTCGGCTGTGGGCTTACGTCAAACTCAGAAGACATGAGAATAGATCGGTGAGATATAGCGTGGGGTAGGTCAGGATCAACTGGTGTCAAATCAGCCTCTAAAATAACCCTTGCTAAGTGCACTTTTTTGTCCTTAGCTTCGCAATATAAGCCTTAGTAACCCATTTCTATCATTATTGCAGTCAGCACAAACCACAGAGCACTTAATAAAACCGCTTTGATTTTAAGTCAATCTTGTTAAGTGCCAAATTTTACTGAGGACCAACGCACGCTTCACCATAGTTTATGACCCAATTACATCAGAAAACATCTGAAATATGTAAGTGATAAATTGGTGCTAATAATATCGAACAGCCCAAACAAAATGAGGTTGCACCTCAGGATGGCATCTCGGGAGGCTAGTATAGATTAAAATCAGGTTAAATAACCATAGCCATGCCTGACAAACTTCAAGTGCTTTTAAAGCATCCAAGCATACCCAACAAAAAAGTCACCTACAGCAAAACCGGAAATCCAGATATGCCGCAGGTGACGAAAAAACATTGAATAGTGGCCGTTAAAACAGGCTAACTGAGGTCTAGGAGAACTTCTTGTCCTGTGTGGCCTTGGTGTCGGTCACAAAGTCCTTAACCATTTGCTCTTGGTCCTTATGGCAGACCATAAAGACGCCATCACTTTCGGCTACGATGTAGTTGTCAAGGCCCTGCACTACGATCAGCTTATCGTTACTGGTCGTCTTGATGATGCAGTTTTTGGTGTTGTAGGTCATGACAGTGCCGTTGATGACGTTGCCATTGGTATCCTTAGGGCTGATATCGAACAAAGACTTCCAGGTACCAAGGTCAGACCAGCCAAACTCGCTCAGGAGGGTATAGACGTTGTTACTCTTCTCCATGATGCCATAGTCAATGCTGATGCTTTTGCACTGTCCATATGCCACATTGATAAAGGCTGCCTCTTCGTCTGTGTAGTAGGTAGGGGCGCCGTCGGCAAAGATTTCCTGCATCTCGCTTAGGTGCTCCTTTAGGGCTGCTTCAATTGCCGAAACACTCCAGATGAAGATACCCGCATTCCAGACATAGTCCCCACTCTTGAGAAAGTTTTTGGCGAGCTCTAGGTTGGGCTTTTCAGTAAAGGTCTTGACCTTATGGGCATTGCCGAGGGTGTCTTCCTGAAACCTGATATAGCCATAGCCAGTGTCTGGACGGCTTGGTTTGATGCCTAGGGTAAGCAGGACGTTATTGTCAGTTGCGATCTGGAGCCCTTCGAGCACGGTTCTGGCAAAGGCCTCTTCCTTCAGGATGACGTGATCACTTGGGGCCACAACAACGGCTGCATTCGGATTCTTACTACCGATTTTTTGGCAAGCATAGGCCACACAAGGTGCGGTGTTGCGGCCAATAGGCTCGAGCAAAATCTGGTGGTCAGATAAGAAAGGAAGCTGCTCTTTGACAAGGCCATAATAGTCCTTGTTGGTAACGATATAGATATTTTCGGGTGGGCAGACCTGGTTATACCGGTCGGCTGTCTGCTGCAACAAGGTGCGGCCAGTACCTAAGATGTCGTGAAACTGTTTCGGGTAGTGCTGGCGACTCATGGGCCAAAAGCGGCTACCGATGCCACCAGCCATGATGACTACATAATAATTGGGATTCATATCGAGGGATTGAGCTTTCAGTAGTTCGGACTGACTTTCAATGACAAGTGGATCTGGAACTAGGGTGTATCAAAATCAGGACAACACTTTGGCTGAGGTACAAACGCAGCCTAAGTCTATGCTGTTATAGGCAACATGGCTGATCCAAATTGAGGCTGGCTGGCTTCCGCCATGTCAACTTCTTACTGGATACGCCAAGGGGGCACAAAGTAAACACCAATCGCCGGATCAATCAGACCTTTGTTATGATGCCTATGTCAAATTTGATCCAAAGCCGGGAGACGATCTAGGTTTTTGAGCTCTTAATAGACCAGATTGACTAGTCCTCCTCCCCAAGCTCGAGGACTGGTTTGGTTGCCTGGCGCCAGAGCTTAATGGCTCGAAACATCCGGAAAAGCCCGTAGGTAACCAAAGCCCCACCAAAATAGGGCGCTATCTCAACTGGCATCATCAGGCTAGCACGAGGCGAAAGCACAAAAAAGCAACCTAGGGCCACGTAGCCAGCCGCAATCGCAACCCGCATGAGGTCAAACAAGGCTTGGTGTAGTGGGCGGGGTCTGGTAGTCATCATGAGATGCTGGGGCATTAAGCACAGATAAGGTTAGGCCGTAGGTAGCGGTGGTAACAGACTCAATCGGGGCGATACATCTCGCATCTACCCCAAATCAGTAACGTAAACTAAGCTCCTATCTTGCTTTGTCGAACCCAAATTTGAGGCTAAAAATATGGCTGTAGATGCTTTCGGAGCTAGTACCAAGGTTACTGAGGGCATAATCCACCGAGAACTTGTAGAGGCGAAATCCGACCCCAAAGTTGGTCTGCATGGCGTAAGTTTTGGTTGCCCCATCAAGCGACTTGACTTGCTGGATCTGGTTTAGCCCAGCCCTTGCATACACGATCTTATCATAGTTGAGCTCGAGGCCCGCCCTAGGGTCCATCGAGATACCACCTAGGCTTGCCACCGTATTACGTTGTCCATCTGTGGTGGTCTCGAGGTCTAGGCTCACTAAGCCACCCCATTTGCGCCAGTCATATTGGTAGGCTGCACCGACCAATAGACGTGGCAGGGTTAGCTCGACTGAGGCTTCGGGGATGGTGTTACCCGTACGTGTGAAGACATCAGCGATTTCGGCCGTGTTATAAGTCCAGGCATTAAAGGTCGAGGTAACATCCCGCAGGTGGGCACCAAATAACCAGTTGCCACGGCGGTACTGAGCGCCAAGATCAATGCCGAAACCCCAAGCGGTGGCAAAGGCCCCTGCATTGCGGTAGATTATCTTGGCACTGCCACCTACATTGAGTCCCTTAAGGCCCACATTGCGCTTGGCATAGCTTATCAGGAAAGCATTGTCGGCACTACTGAAACTCCGAACGCGGCTATAGTCGATCACGTCGGCCACAATCAAGAACCGCGTGTCTGGGATGTTATCCACGGCAAGGCGGATAAAACTAAAGGCTAAGGAACTATTGCTATCCAGCTTGGTATTGACGGCGCCGTAGTCATAGTTGGCTAGGCCAGCAAAGTACTGAGCATGCATTAAAGAGGCCTCAAACCGTGTGGGCGACTGCACCAAACCTGCAGGGTTCCAGTAGCCAGAGGTGACGTCTTGCGTAGTAGCGGTGGCTGCCCCACCCATACCGATGGCACGGGCACCGACGCCAATGGCCAAGAATTCGTTGCTGTATTTTGGGGCTGTTTGGGCCACTAAGCCCTGCGATGATAATACCAAAACGAGCCCAACCATGACCCGCAACAGCCCGCCAAGACCACTGCACGGAGTGCTAATGCAGGACCATTTGCAACAGGCCTGCAAGATTCGGTCAGGACGAAGGTGGAAGGCTAAAGGCACAAAAACGTTGGAGAGGGGTCTGTGGGAAGGGCTTGACAAGCAAAGTAACCATTTTTTTGGGACAACTAGGTGCTGTTAGCCATCCACCAAGGCTGATTTGTCCATCTGACACGCAAGAAAGCAAAGCGGGTTGGCCAATATGGTGTTATCTTTGCGGAAATTTTTGCCATGGGCTTCTTCGACTTATTTACCAGCGACATTGCGATTGACCTCGGTACCGCAAACACGCTCATTATACATAAAGATAGAATAGTGGTGGACGAACCGTCCATCATCGCGATCAACATACAGAGTGGCAAGGTGATGGCCATCGGCAAGGAGGCTATGCAGATGCACGAAAAAACGCATGCCGCCGTCCGCACCATCCGTCCCCTCAAGGACGGGGTAATTGCTGACTTCACCGCCGCCGAGCAGATGATCAGGGGCATGATCAAGATGATTGGTGCCCAAAACCGCCTACTGACTCCGTCGCACCGTATGGTGGTTTGTATCCCCTCTGGCATTACTGAGGTCGAGAAACGCGCTGTCAAAGACAGCTGCGAACACGCCGGTGCCAAAGAGGTCTATATGATCCATGAGCCTATTGCTGCTGCTATCGGTATCGGTATCGACATCGAGCAGCCAATCGGCAACATGATTGTGGACATCGGAGGTGGTACGACGGAGATTGCGGTCATCGCCTTGTCTGGCATCGTCTGTGACGAGTCGGTCAAAGTAGCGGGTGACGTCTTCACCAAGGAGATCATCGAGTACATGCGTCGCCAGCACAACCTGTTGGTGGGCGAGCGTAGTGCTGAGCTGGTTAAGGTTGCTATCGGCTCTGCCCTTGGCGAGCTAGATAATCCGCCTGAGGATTATGAAGTACGTGGCCGTGACTTGATGACGGGTATCCCGAAAACACAAAGACTATCTTATGGTGAGATCGCCTTCGCCTTGGACAAATCTGTGATGAAGATCGAAGATGCCGTCCTGAAGGCCCTCGAGATGAGCCCACCAGAACTTAGCGCCGACATCTATGAGCGTGGCATTTACCTCACCGGTGGTGGGGCTTTGCTACGTGGCCTTGACAAACGCCTGGCCGTCAAAACCAAGCTACCTGTCCATATCGCTGAGGATCCGCTCCGTGCCGTTGTCCGTGGTACTGGCCAATGCCTCAAGAACCTAGATGCCTATAAGTCTGTGTTGATGACCTAGGTGCTGACTTTATTGATATTGATTATGAGACCCTGGCTTTGGCTGGGGTTTTGTTTTTTTTTGGGGGGGGAGGAAAATATTTGACATTATGTTAAGAAGCACTATATTGCAAACAAAAAAGCCATGTCACAGGAAATAAAGCATATACCACTAACCGAGCTATACCTTTGGTCTGAGAACCCCAGAAAGCCTCTTGTATCTGATGCCTCAAACGAAGTGATCATACGTGACGCTTTATCAGACGAACTTAAATGGAACCTCAAATCGCTTGCAAGGGAAATGGGACCTGTTTACGATTTGAGTGAGCTTCCAACCGTAGTTGAAGTTGATAACAGATTCGTAGTATTTGATGGCAACAGAAGAGTTGCGATAGCAATGCTTAGCAACAATATTGTAAACATTGAGCACAAATTGAAATTGCCAGCATGTGATCTGGTACTGCCGTGTAACTTGTGCGCTCTCAAGACGGCTGTTGATAACATTATTAGAAAGCACTCCGAGAATGGATCTTGGTTGCCACTAGAAAGGGATCTTTTTATTGAAGAATATAAAAAAGAAACATCCCTCTTCCTTCAATTTGAAAAACAAACAAGTGCAATTTCAAAGCACCCTAAACTAAATCAAGGATTTGTAAAAAAGGAAGTCTTGACTGATAAAAATTTAAAAGATATAGGACTGATTTATGTAGGTGGTGAGTTTAAATGCAACTTTGATTACTACGAACAATTTATTGTAGTTAATGACATAATTAAAATTATAAATACAGAAGAAAAAACAACTAGGAAAAATAGAAAAACAATTTTACTCGATTTGGTTTCAGAAGAAGTCAAAAATATTATGAATACAAGAGACCGGAACGTCTGGTATACTCTAGCACCAAAAGAAGGTAAAACTGATGAAATTACGATTGCTTCTACTAATGAAAGTTCCAAAGTGCAAGCTAATGTATCAGAACATGATTTTTCCAAATATGAAAACCCTAACTCACATAGTTCCAACATAAATCCACAACAACCATCTGACATACAAGCAATTCCGAATAATCTTGAAACAAGTCCTAAATCTGAGATACTAGAAGATCAAAGCGCCAAATATCCATCCAATGATCTAATATCATTAGGATCTAAATATCACACAAAAAGAACTGCTCCCAACACACATAGATTATTTGACCTAAAACTTATCCTAAAGTCTGGAGAAGTTAACAACCTATACCGAGACCTTTTGGAACTATATAAATTCTCCGAAAATATGGAGAAAGATCTATCAGGGTCCTTTCATAGATTGATAAGAATGGCATTACGGCTCTTAATTGAGCTCGCAGCCAAAGAATTAAGACCTGAGCTTGAAATTCTACCTTACTGTGAACTCTATTTTAGTGACGCAAAAAAACTATTGACAAAGGATCAAAAGACAACCTTATCAACCCAAGAAATAAGTTCAGCAAGTAAAATTGCAACCTTATTACATGTGGGTGCACACAACTACACTGCATGCAATAACAAAGAACAAACTTTAGCTCTCTCCATTATAGTGGGCGCAATGCTTCAAAAATCACATGGAAAGTAAAAAAACAAACTATGTGTCACCATTGCGATATCCTGGTGGTAAGGCATGTCTGACTGTATTCATGAAGCAAATTATAGGTGATAATGATTTAATTGGAAATCCATATTATGAGCCATATGCTGGTGGAGCTGGACTGGCGCTAAAGTTACTATTCGACGAATATGTTAGTGAGATCCATATTAACGATTTCGATTTCGCCATATACTCATTCTGGTATTCCCTGATTAATCATAACGATGAATTTTGTAATTGGTTACAAGATATTGTAATATCCATTGAGAACTGGAGAAAATTTAAAGAAATCTATAAAAACCAAAGCAATTACTCTAAGCTTGAAATAGCTCAAGCAACATTTTTTCTTAATCGCACAAACGTCTCTGGGGTAATGCAAGGAGGGGTAATTGGCGGGCAAGATCAAAGAGGAAACTACAAAATAAATGCCCGGTTCAACAAAAATGACCTCCTAAGTAAAATTAGAAAAATCTATCAATTCAAAAAACGCATTACAATTTACAATCTTGATGGCAAAGCCCTAATAAAAGAATATGCATCAAAAGATAAAAATGCACTGGTTTACATTGATCCCCCATATGTAAACAAGGGATCTAACTTATACATGAACTACTTTAAAGCTGAAGATCATTTGGCCTTGTATGATGAAATCGCCCAAACAAAGTCAAACTGGATTGTTTCATATGACACAGCCGAGCTTATCGTTAACACATATAAGGATTACCGACGAGTTAAGTATAATCTTTCACAAAATACATCTAATCGAGTAGGTGAGGAGTTATTAGTTTTTGGGCCAAATATAATATATGACAATGCCATTAATCATCTTAACAATTCGATCGAATTAGCCTTTAATGACTATTAATTCTACCAGATTTTATTTGACATAAATACGCTAATAATATTAAATAATTACCTAATAATCTAAATTATTCAAACGGTAAATTACACTAATCCTATGTGTTAAATTAACTTTAAAACATCAAAACAAGTTTAAAGCCTGCTGTGGTAGGATTGCTCTAATAGTATCATAAGATTCTACATACCAAGTAACGTTAAATTTAGGTGCCTGCTAGCGGTATTGTTTAGGATCCTGTCTACTTGAGTGTTATGAATCAAATCATTTAAATATTTTGATTATCAGATATATTATAAAAAAGGCAACACAATTGTGTTGCCTTTCAAATATTACATTTTCCAATACACCAGGACTAGTTAAATAGAATCAAAATGTAATGGGATGCAAAGCTAACTTTTTAGGCCTACTCGTTTCTTCGCCAGATAAAGAAACACAACTACAGAAATATTAGCGGCTAAGAGAGCAGAAGCATTAAAAACAATCTTGTCGTGAAGGTTTAGTTCGACTGACAGGAAAGTGGAAGCAGCAAACACTACAAGAAGCGTAACAAGTGTAGTTACTAAAGTTCCTACGAAATAATCACTTGTGGAGATGATTGGCTTTTCCATTAGGCTTCTGCTTTTTTCGGTTCGATTGCCTTAGCAAGTGAGGCAGTAACTGCTCCACCAATTAGACCACCAATAAGACCGCCCGCAAATCCAGCAGCACCAGTTACTAATGCACCAGGACCTGTAATAGCACCTGTGATTAGTCCACCAACGCCACCTGTAATGGCCCCCCCAACACCACCAAGAATCGCTCCTTTGGCATCTTCACTTGCAACGTCGTTTGCCTCATCTGGGCCATAACCCTCTGGAAAGAAATCATGCCAATTTGAGGAAGGATTCTCCATAACTGCCTGCCAATAAACTGTTGAGCTGTTATAGACTGCTAAGTACGACAGGCCAAAAGCGACCTCTTCAGCATTTGCTGCCAAAGACCTAACTTTATCAGTCACACTGATAAAATGAGCAGTACGCGCTGAGGCACTTGTTTCCAATGGGTTCGGAGCAACAATTGCCATAAGCACCTTAACAAACTCGGAAAGTCTTGACTTCTCGAGCAATGCATAGGATGCGGGAAACTTGACATAGTCACAAATGATGGACTTCAATTGGACCCGCTGGGCCAATGTTTCTGTTCCAAAAGCATCAAGGATGACCCTTGCGGCACTACCGGCGATGTCGTCTATCGACATGGTTGGATTGATCGTTTCCGATATCTGATCCAAAATTTGATTATGAACTTCTCCGACATAGGCATAGCCGTTGTAGTCGGACATTACTGGTGGTGGTGGCATAAATAAACTGGTTAAAGGTTACAATACAAAGATATTGCCTCTTGTCTGATTCAATGTTACCAAATTGTTACTTATTCATTAAAATCATTACTATCGTACGATAATAGCATGCCATACTAAAATCTTAGCAAATACAAAGAAGTGTAAGGTACAAAGCTATGAGTATTTTACAATAAAAAAGATAACACATCCTCCAGTCTTACATCCCCACCCCCACCAAAAAAACCACCCACCAGCAAAGCCAAAGGGTGGTCTGTGTACTATGAAACGCTAAAATAATACGAGTTAACTAGTTCAGGCTAGTGGGTGACCACCACCTTCAGAGCTGTGCGCCCTGTTGGCAAGATGATGTTAAGGTTATAGAGACCAGCCGGAATACCAGCTGTTGACAAGGTGTTAAGCTCAGTAGCTGTAATGCTGCGGTCTGACCAAACTTTGCCGACTGCATCCGTCATGACCAACTGCATTGGCTGACCATAGTAGGTAGGCTCAAGCCGTACGGTCAGGTCCTGACCGTTGGTAGGGTTCGGATAGACAGCCAAGACATCAGCATCCAGCGTATTGCTGAGGGCAGTGAGGCGGGTGTTGTAAGCATAAGTTACATCCGTAGCCAAGATAGAACAGCTTAGGGTGCCGACCTTAACAACCGAGTTGACGATCGCTGTGCCAGTGTAAGTCACGCTTGGGTGGCTCTGGCCTGCTTTTTCCAGCGTCATCACAATGAGGTAATCACCATTGTCAGATTGCAGGTTGAGGCATTGGTTGGTCGTTGCGGTGCCATAGCCACTACCACGGGTACCAGTGCTGGTCACAAAGCGGAAGTTGGTTGTTGGTTGCAAGACGGTACCCTTAAGGGTGCTACCATCTGGGGCGGTGATCGTGAAGATGTTGCCACTTGTTGTGATCACGTTGTCCTGATGGGTATTGATAGACCAGAACTGACCATTGGTGCTCTCATCACCAACGATGTACATAGCATCTGCGCCTGTTTGAGCCGTGTTATAGTTGGCCACGAACCAACGTTTGTGCGTACCGACACCTACACTATTGGTGGTCATTGAGGCAATGGTATGCCCACTACCATCAGTCATCGAGACTGGGGTGCCGACCAAGGTGCCGAGGTTGCGGTTAGGGGTAAAAGTACCCGTAACAGGAGTCACGGTATATAGTCCGTTTTGCAACCTTTCACGTCCTGGTGCATCCCGACCGCCACCGATAGCCCAAGGATTGCCATTTCCAATGATACGGAATCCTAAGCCGTCAGGGGCATCATGGCTACCAGCACTGTTGCGGTGTTTGGCCCGGAATTGTGCAATGTGGTCATTGGCATCCTGATAGGCATTCCGGTATGTATAGAATCCGTTGCCTTGGGCATCCGTAAAGTTATTGCGCCATTCAGAGACCGACATAGGGTCCTGGGTGCTGGTACTTGTTGGATAGTACAAGATCGAGAACAGGGTGCCACCGCGAGCGACATCATAAGTTGGGGCGGCATTGCCACTACCGACCAGCTTGTCATAACAATGACGTGCTGCGCCAAGCAAGGTACTGTCCATATAATAGAACGACTGACCCAAGAAACCTTCGCCAGAAATATGCGGATTATCATCCGAGAAATCTGGGCGATACCCATTGAAACCACCAAGGTTGGCAGCTGTGCTGTTGACGGCCCATCCGGTCCAATACTGGTTACGGACAGAGGCAATGTTGCGCAGGTTGTTAGCTGGGTTAGAGCGTGCCATCGCGATGCCGAATGGCCCAATCATTGGTCCCCAAGGATAGTAGGTATAGCCCAAACCTTCTACGTTCCAGCCCTTGCTAGCAGTCTGACTACCGAGGTTATTGTTAATGTAGTTGGTCACCTTGCCATAGCTAGTCGTGAGGTTAGCAGCAGTATATTGGTGGTCAAGCGCTAGGTAGGCAATACCTGCACTAGCCCCACGTGAGCCTTGCCAGTTGCTAGCTAGGTCAGAGTTTTGTTCGGTACCACCATTGGTCGTGATCATATCTGCCATCTCGCGGAGGCGGAACGATACATTGTATTTGAAGACCTCATCCCAGTTGCTAGAGTTGTAGCAAAGGTCATAGATGATGGCCACCTTGGTCGCTAGATAGAAGCTCGTGAGGCCCTTAAGTGCTGTTGATGCCCAAGCCACACCTGCATTACCATTGATGATGGTATCTACCCAACGTTTGGCCTGGATGGCATGATACTCGTTACCAGTCAGCATATAGAGGTTGGCATGGTTATGCGCCAAGATCACGATGTCATAGGTGTCAGTGACAGTATCGATAGGTCCGTTGCCAAACTCGTTCTGAGTCACGGTTTGTTGCAAACGTGTCAACATCGAGGCAAATGGCTGCTGGGTCAATTTGGCCCTAATGCCTGGCACATCAGCAGCCGAGAAAAACAAACGTGGGTGCACGCCAGCCTTGTAGCTATACATATTGTTATAGTTGGCTGTCAAGAAGAAGCCATCTTGGCTACCACTTTGGGTTGGCTGCAGGGCATTGCGGGTATAGAGGTCGCTGCTCGTAACACGGCCACCAAGTAAGATCTGCTCGCCGCTTACTGCAATCGAAAATCCATAACCACTGGTTGCAAAACGGGTAACAATATCCCGGTTGCGGAAATCAGGACTAAGCATCACCAACGCAGCACCACCAGTGTATTCGCCCGATAGGTATTCATAATTGATTGGCAGGCCAGTTGCAGTTTGCGTTACAATGTAAACCCTGCCCAAAAGGTCAGTCGCCATGCCGGCTTGTTGGCCAACGATGGTATTGCCCTTGCCGTTAGTTAGTC
>CANHWS010000086.1 GCA_947464365.1 Cytophagaceae bacterium
AGTCCTGCTTTGAGCGTCAGCCAAAGACTGATAGCCTTGGCCTGACTCTACCTAGCCTCAACTTATCAGACTCAGCAATCAGGTATAGCAGTTTCACCGCAGTCAACTCACTCAAGACGGCCAGTGCGATCGACTACCACTTTAGCCCCATCAGTAGATATCAGGACACCATCTTGGTGCAGTTTGATGCCATCTGGGATCAACAGGTCACGATCGGCGAAGGTGGCAGGATCGTCGTAGCCCTGATGCACAGCCTTCGGCAACAGCCTTATGTGCAAGGTCTGCTGGACTCCGTTACGCAGGCTGCCCCCTTTGGCCGCCCAGCCTACAACTTCCGGATGCTAAATAAACGCCCCAACACCAACCGTGGAGGGCTCTATATGTTTTATGGTGGCGGCCAAAGCAGCAATGGTGAGGTCGAAAAATATAGCGGCGGCGGCAACTCATGGTGGCTGCCGGGCTTCATCGCCCAACCAGGCGGAACGTCACCCGGTACTGGAGGAGACTTTCCCGTCGGCCCAACTGTGACCAACTATGCCCCACTAGCTAGCATCCGCCAATGGAAAAGGGTCACGATGCGTGTTGCGCCTGAGATGATCGAGATGTGGCAACGCAACACTGCCGACTCAGCCTTGCCAGGTTATGGATCCTCCATTGCGGTTATGGCCATCCCGCGGGTGGACCTAGGCACTAGCCATGTACTCAATAGGCTCAACAGTGTCCATGGCACCAACGTCAGTGCCGCCCCCATCATGTACAACTGGTTCCCGACCGTTAGTGGCGTTCGGCTTTATTATCGTGCCAACCAAAATGCCTTCATTGCCAACTTCAAGGTCCTTGGCACAACCCATACCACCAACCTTAGCACCAGCAAGTCACCAAGGCTTCAGCTCAACCTGTTCCCTAATCCTGCATCAGACCTCCTGATGGCCAACCCAGACCTCGACGGCACCAAGGCCGTAGTGACCAATACCACTGGGCAGGTCTTGTGGCAAGGGGAGCTCAGCCAGTCAGGCATCATGGTCAGCAGCTGGCCTGCAGGACTGTATCAGGTCAAGACGCTTAATGGGCACCGTGCCACCTTTGTCAAACAATAGATGACTAACTGCTAGGTTTAGCAGGCGATCCCACCCTGATCTTATTCATACCAAAGGCCCAATGATCTTGCATCTTGGGCCTTTTTCATGGATCGAGGTAGGATACTAAAGCAACTGGGTAAACACACAAAAAGCACCTACAAACAAATGTAGGTGCTCATGTTATGTCAGTAGGTAGGGATAGACCCTAGGGACTAGTTACCTTTATGGGTAGGCTCGTCAGATACCGTCAGTTTATGGCGGCCTTTGGCACGGCGTGCAGCAAGTACGCGACGACCGTTGGCAGTTGCCATACGGCTACGGAAACCATGTTTGTTACGACGTTTGCGCTGTGAAGGTTGAAAGGTTCTTTTCATGGCTTATCAACGAGGCTTACTAGTGAGATGAGCTATGCCTCATTCGCTAGGCTAGCACGACGTATCACTACGGTGGTGGTAAATGAGAATCCGTTAGCTTTTTGCTAACAGGGCTGCAAATGTAGTGCTTTATCTGACAACTAAACAAGTAGGGCTAATATTTTGGCAGAAAAATGCGTCCATACCCTCCAAACCCAGCCTATTAGTACCATGCCTACCTAAATTCAGAGCCTTGCCGATTTAGGTAGGTAAACCTTGAAGCAAAATCTTGGTCAAAATGATTGACCAGAGTGACAGGCCATAATTGTAGTGCCATACCGCAAACCACTCCAAAACTCCAGATTAGGGCATTGGCCAGATTAAACCTCAAAAATTTGGCCCAAACCCCAATTAGCCATATCTGACCAATCAAATTAGACAAAACTGCCACAGAAAGGCTAATAGGAGGGATCGGAAACATAGGATTAAGTAGTCCATTCCCTGAGTTACTGCCCAGACTTTAGCGGACCAATATCCTGACATCTAAGTAGATCGATGCTTTTATGTCCGCCGATTGTGTGCTAGCTTTGCACCCGTTTTCAAGTAGGTGCGCCCCCGCTCCATAACATATACAGAACAAACACCGAATGGCAAACATCGGCAAAATAACCCAAGTGATCGGTCCGGTAGTGGACGTCAGTTTTGAGGATAGTGCAAGTGGCAAACTTCCTAACATCCTGGACGCTCTCGAAGTGGACCGTGGTAATGGCCAAAAGCTGATTCTGGAAGTCCAGCAACACCTAGGCGAAATGCGTGTCCGTACCATCTCGATGGATGCAACCGAAGGTTTGCTCCGTGGTATGATCGCGACCGACCTCGGCACCCCGATCAAAATGCCAACTGGCGAGGATGTCAAAGGACGCCTATTCAACGTCATCGGTGAGGCCATTGACGGCATCCCACAACCCAAAAACCCAACCGGAGGCACCTCTATCCACCGCAACGCTCCTCGTTTTGACGAGCTCAGCACCAGCTCTGAGGTCCTTTTCACCGGTATCAAAGTCATTGACTTGCTCGAGCCCTACCTAAAAGGTGGTAAAATCGGTTTGTTCGGTGGTGCTGGTGTCGGCAAAACCGTTTTGATCCAGGAGCTCATCAACAACATCGCTAAGGCCTATTCTGGTCTATCTGTGTTTGCTGGTGTTGGCGAGCGTACCCGCGAGGGTAATGACCTCCTCCGCGAGATGATCGAAAGCGGCGTTATCAAGTATGGTGACGAGTTCCTTCACTCAATGGAAAAAGGCGAGTGGGACCTATCCTTGGTTGACATGGCAGCCCTAGAGCAAAGCCAAGCCACCCTTGTGTTCGGTCAGATGAACGAACCTCCAGGTGCTCGTGCTCGTGTGGCCCTTTCTGGTCTTTCTATCGCTGAGTACTTCCGTGATGGTGATGGCCAAGGCAAAGGACGCGACATCCTGTTCTTTATTGACAACATCTTCCGCTTTACCCAAGCAGGATCTGAAGTATCGGCTCTTTTGGGACGCATGCCGTCTGCCGTAGGTTATCAGCCTACCCTCGCAACCGAAATGGGTGCGATGCAAGAGCGTATTACCTCGACCAAACGTGGTTCAATCACATCTGTACAGGCCGTTTACGTCCCTGCTGATGACTTGACTGACCCGGCTCCAGCAACAACATTTGCTCACCTTGATGCCACAACAGTACTCAACCGTAAGATCTCCGAGCTTGGTATCTACCCAGCTGTTGATCCGCTTGACTCTACTAGCCGCATCCTGAACGCTGAGGTCCTTGGCCATGAGCATTATGACTGCGCCCAACGCGTCAAAAACATCCTTCAGCGCTACAAAGAGCTGCAAGACATCATCGCCATCTTGGGTATGGACGAGCTTAGCGAAGAGGACAAACTAGTCGTTAACCGCGCCCGTCGTGTACAACGTTTCTTGTCTCAGCCATTCCACGTGGCCGAGCAGTTCACCGGTATCCCAGGTACCTTGGTTGACATCAAAGAAACCATCAAAGGATTCAACATGATCATGGATGGTGAGATGGATCACCTGCCAGAGATGGCCTTTAACTTGGTTGGTGGCATCGAAGATGCTATTGCCAAAGGCGAGAAAATGATGGCAGACGCCAAAGCAGCCTCCTAAGGCTAAACCCAGACCACCAGACCAAAGGGGCTACCCGAGTTGTCACAGGCATCTGTCGTAACCGCTCGTGAGCCCCTTTGTTCGTACATTTAATTCGGCTTTGATACCATCGGACGCTCTTCGCCCTTGCGAAACAGACTCCGAAACCAATGCCACCATTGTTATGGCCTACCAATTGGCCCCTACATCCAGTACAAGACAATGACTCTAGACATCATCACGCCAGACAAACGCATCTACCAAGGACCAGCCACCGCTGTATTTTTCCCTGGTGTTGACGGTAGCTTCGAGGTCCTGGACCACCACGCTGCCATGGTTAGCGCCCTGACCAGCGGTGACCTTAGGGTCACGACCCCAACTGAAACCATCGATTTCCAGATCGATGGTGGTGTTGTCGAGATCGTTGACAACAAAGTCACCGTACTGGCAGAGGGTGTAAGCCTCTAGCAGATCCAAAACCACATTTGCAGGTCAGAAAGCGTACTTTAGGTTGCTTTTTGCCAAACGATTGGGCGTCAAAAACAGGTAGTTCAAAACATTTTTTTGAAAACTTGCCTTGCCTGACGTGCTTTCGTCTTTATTTTTGCTTTACTTTGGCAAGTATTACAATAAACAGGGTATGAAAAGTAATCGTTTTATCAAGGCGCTAACGCTGGGGCTTATGGCCTCAACAGCAATGCTGTACAGCTGCAGCAAGCCTTTCCCAACTAGCGTTGCTCCAGGCAAAGCCAGCACGACAACAAACTTGGAGTACTCCAAGGACGAAAATGCAGGCGTTTTTGTGGTCAAAGACTACAAAGGACAGCCTGTTGCTCCAGGTGGTCGTCAAGGTATGATCTTCATCCAGGGCGGCCGTACCGTTCTTGGGTCGCAAGAGCAAGACGTTATGTACTCACGTGACAACGTCGAGCGTACCGTAACCATCCAGTCTTTCTACATGGATGAGACCGAAGTTGCCAACATCCACTGGTTGGAGTACATCTTCTATCTCAAGACTGACTCAGCTACCAACCCTACACTGGCCGCCAACGCAATGCCTGATACAACTGTATGGGTAAAGCAACTAGCCTACAACGATCCTTATCGTGATCATTACTTCCGCTATCCTGGTTTCCGCTACTATCCAGTAGTTGGTGTTAGCTGGGATCAAGCTAATGACTATTGCCGCTGGCGTTCTGCCAAGGTTAACTGGGAGCTAGCAGCTAAGTCCGGTATCGACGCAGCAAGCCAAGGTATCCCTGCAGGTGGCCGCATCCCACTCGAGAGTGGCGTGGTTGTACCTGATTACCGTCTGCCATCTGAGGCAGAGTGGGAGTACGCTGCTCAGGCCCTTATCGGTCAGCAATACAACGACGAAAACCAGAACAACAAACGTCTATACCCTTGGGATGGCCACTCGCTGCGCAATCCGTTCGGCAACCAGATGGGCGAGTTCTTGTGTAACTTCAAACGTGGACGTGGTGACTATGCTGGTATCGCTGGCAAACTCAATGACGGCGCCATGATCACCGCTCAGGTTTACGAATACCCACCTAATGACTACGGCCTTTACAACATGGCTGGTAACGTCAACGAATGGGTACTAGACGTTTATCGTCCTAAGTCATTCCAAGATTTCGAAGACTTGAACCCAGTTCGTCGTAACACCTATGGTGATGAGAAGAAGCAGTATCAGGATGACAACTCACTGATAGGCCAGTTCACTAACAAAGACAGTGACGCAAACTACAACATGGCAACCAACGCCATCAACCGTCACCCACGTGTTTTCAAAGGTGGATCTTGGGCAGATGTAGCATACTGGTGTTCACCAGGTACCCGCCGCTTCTGGGCACAGGATAGCTCTAGCAGCACCATTGGTTTCCGTTGCGCCATGATCCAAGCTGGTCGTAACTACTAGACTCTAGCTACAAACCGTAATAATATCAAAAGGCAAGTTCAGCGATGGACTTGCCTTTTTGTTGTACTACTGCTTTGATGAACAAGGCTGAAGGGATCGGCTATTTAGTGGCAATGCGTCCCTTACAAGACAGGTCTAATCTCCATGCATCTGTTAGCTATACCTGGGTTAGAAACATGACAACAAGACCATGACTGACAAACATCTGGCTACTACCAACTGCCGTTAAACCAAAATAATCTGATAGTTCAGGATCATCAGGATTGCCCATAAGCCTCCAACACCTTCTTGATCAAGGCCGAGGTTGAATAACCTGGCACAAGTGGCACTGTCAGCACGCTGCCTCCATTGGCCAATACCTCCTGCGCTCCCACGATGTTCTCGATTGTATAGTCATCCCCCTTTGTCAAGACATCAGGTTTTAGGGCTGTGATGATTGCAAGTGGTGTTGGCTCGTCAAACAAAGTCACGGCATCCACGCATCCTAGTGCTGATATAACATGTAAGCGACCATCCTCGTCAGCAACGGGCCGTTTGGGTCCCTTTAGGCGCCGTACCGAGGCATCAGTGTTCAGGGCCACGACTAGCTTATCTGCTAGGGCCCGAGTTCCTTCTAGATAGTCTGTATGGCCTCGGTGGACAAGATCGAAACAACCATTAGTAAAGGCCACCTTAAGGCCAGCCGCCTGCCAGTCCGCAACTTGTGCAGCCAAGGAGGCCCAGTTATCGGTCTGATCGTAAATTTTTTGGGTTGCCATAGTAACCAGAGGAGAGCGAAAACAGAAAATGCCACCTCAAAACTAAGGTTTTTGCGGTGGCATCTTGTATTTGGAGACAGGGATGTTGATTAGGACACCTCAGCCAGATCAATGGTATGAACGATTGCTGATATCGAGCCTTTTAATATTCTTGTCAATAGCCTTGGTATCCCTTGTACCATCTGCTTGGCGCAGCGGTTTGCCTGAGCGTTTGTTATAGAGCTTAATAAAATCAATATAAAACTTACTCATGTCCTTGCCTTCGACTTGCAGATCTAGGTCCTTATTATCCTGAAGATAGATCTCACCTTTAAATGTAGCCAGCTTACCGAGCTTATATACACCAGCCGTGAGGTTCCGGAAGTCGTTCCAGCTACGGCGGTTGAAATCTATCAGTTGGTCGCGCTTGTGGTCATAGATCACGTAAGGAAAGTGCCACCGCGACATCGTTGCCCAATAAACCTGATCAGATTTCCGTAGCTGCTTGATACTCGTACCAGATGCCTTAAGCACATAGACACAATGCATGCCATCATAACCCAAAAGTGGCAGCAAAATCTTGTCCCCGTCTTGGTAAAAGGGCTTGATGTCAAACTCGGTGTCCGATTTCATGATAATCAGACTTGTGTCTGCATGTTCATAACACTCAGTGGGACCTAGGTGAGCAACGACACATTTCAGCTTAGCACCTGTACGTGTCGTGACCGTAACTTGAGCGCCTTTGCCCGTATTCAGCCGCTGTACCTCAATACTCCTAATGCCATTTTTGCCGGTCGAGTCACCACGGATCACCAATTGCGCTTGGGCCACCCCAAACAAACTGACCAATCCGATAAGGGAAAAAAGCGCAACGAGATTTTTCATAGTGTGTAAAGATAAAGTACCCAAAATCATCACGCAAGTTTTATGTTCGTTTCGCATCAAAAAACATAGTCGTCAAACATTAATCAGCTGATAATCAACGTAGGTAAAGGAAAGTACAAGAAAAAAAAGACCTCAATCAGATGTAAGAAAACAACCAATTTTGTACGATTATTTATTCACACCAAATTTCAGCTCAGCAAATGATCCCAATAATATGGCCCACCTGATCCCCAGCTTGGGCCGCCCCACCTTACCATAATGAGGCCAAACCAGCGACCTTGGGATATGGTCCAGTCCATCCCAATCAGGGTTTAGTGTGGCACAAATAAGGTAGTCTGGACATTGCCTGCTATTTTAGTGGTTAGATCTGGATACAACCAGCTCAGCTTAGTCGTCAGGGGCAAACCTCGGACTGCAAGCACAATACAATTAGCCCCTAAGCTTGGCGTTGAGTTATTTCCTACCAAGCGCCTGAAGTATGGATCGAAAACCGAAAATTTTGTACGCCATTCAGGGCACCGGGAACGGCCATGTAAGTCGCGCCCGTGACGTTGTGCCCTTGTTGCAGCAGCGGGCTGATCTTGACGTACTAATAAGCGGGATCCAGTCCGATGTGCAGCTCCCCTACCCCATCAAGTACCGATTTTATGGCCTTAGCTTCATCTTTGGTCGGCATGGCGGAGTGGATATGTGGGCCACCGCCAAAAAAGCCAAACCTTGGTTGCTTTGGCGCGAAATCAAAAGCCTGCCCGTCAAAGACTATGACCTAGTGATATCGGACTTCGAGCCTGTCACGTCTTGGGCCTGTAGGTTGGCCAAGGTGCCATGTATCTCGCTCAGCCATCAAGCCGGGGTGATGGCACCAGATGCCCCAAAGCCTGAAAAGGACGATGTGATGGGACGCTACATCATGCACCACTATGCGCCCTTTACGGACAGCTATGGGTTTCATTTTGCACGATACGGCCCTCAGGTCTTTACGCCAGTCATCCGGCAGGCTATCCGAGACATCACACCTACGGACGAAGGTCACTATACCGTCTACCTACCAGCTTATGATGATCAAACCCTGATCAATTTCCTGAGCCAGATACCCCAAGCCCAATGGCAGGTCTTCAGCAAACACAATATGCAGGCCCAAACCATTGGTAACGTTACCATAAAACCTGTCCAGAACGACGCTTTCATCCAGAGCCTAGCAAGCTGCACTGGTGTCCTGTGTGGTGCTGGTTTCGAAGCCCCAGCTGAGGCCTTGTTCCTAGGCAAAAAACTCTTGGTCGTCCCGATGGCCAACCAATACGAACAATACTGCAATGCCGCTGGGGCTGCCACGCTCGGTGTCCCTGTTGTTTGGATGCTGGACGATGCCAATCTTGACAAGGTCACCCAATGGGTCATGACACCTGCAACCTATGTTGTTGACTTCCCGGACCAAACAGCAGACATCATCGATCTGGTCCTACACAACCACCTGCCAAGCGTACCAGCCAAACCACACCTATCGCTAGAAGCGTTTTTGGCACAACGCGATCGATAAATTTTGCACCCATCAGTCCCTTCACTCATTGAACCGAAACTTTAAAGCAACCTTTATTAAGCATTGCCGGAGACCTAGGCTTGGCCTAGTGGTCTTTGTATTTTCCTTAGTGCTAACCATTGGCATGGCAACGCCTAAGGCCTCAGCCAAAAAGCTAGCTGCGGTGCTAGAGTATGCCCGATTCAAGCTGGACAGTAACAAAACAATGCTGGAGCTTTACTTTGATATCGACGCCAAAACCGTTCAATACGCAGCCAACAACGCCACCAGCAACCGAAAAAAAGCCAGCTTTAGTGGTGGGGCCATTATCGAGATCCAGATATGGCAACAGGACCTACAGGTCTATGCCGAAAACATTCAGGTTCGCTCGCCCAACCTGACCGACACCAATGCACTCGACTTTATGCTTTCGGCCATGATGCGGTGTGCCGTTCCTTCCGTAAAGTCCGAAATTCGGCTGCTGATGCGGCAGCTCAATAACACAGATTCTAGCGTGGTTAGGCTTCGGATACCACTGGATCTCTCTGGTGTTATCCCCATTGATAAACCCATCATCAGCGATATCCAAATGGTGCGGTCCGCAACAAAATCTGAGGACCAAACGGACCCAATGGTCAAGTCTGGGTTGCGTCTCACCCCATACCCATCGGACTTTTACCCTGCCACGATCACGAGCATCAAGTGTTATCAGGAGATCTATGACCTCAACCGCTACGTATCGGACACATCGGCGGCGGCCTTGAGTTTCCGGATCATCAAGCTACCTACCTTCGAGATACTTGAGTCCTGGGGAGGCATCTCACGAGTCTTACCCAAGCCAACAGTTGCCATCTTCAAGGAGATAGACATAGCCGAGCTACCCAGTGGTCACTATCGCTTGCAACTAGCCCTGCTTAGCCCAGATGGCAAGATCATGGCCTTACGCGACAAGAACTTCTACCGCAGTAACCCGACTAGCGACCAAAGCAAAATCACTTCGGTTTTGGCCCCTACTGTTGTTACGGCAGGCACCTTTGTTGATACCATCAAAGGCCGGAGCATCAAACAATATGTTTATCACCTCAAGGCCATTGCTTCACGCGCCGAGGCTGGCACGATAGACATCTTGATCCAGGGTTCGGACTATGCATCGATGCGGAGTTTCTATCTCGAGTTTTGGCAACGTAGAGACAAGGCCCAAGCTTATGATCTACACGCCGACTATCGTGCCCAAGTTATCGAGGCCCAAAACAGGTTCGGATCTCGAAGCAAACCATTGCTAGAGTCGGACAGGGCCAGGGTTTTCTTGCGATATGGATTGCCCAACCAGATGCTTAATGAGCAGACCGACAACAACAGGCAAGCCAATGCCAACCCCAACATGACATACGAGATCTGGCAATACTACAGCCTCGAAAAAACAAAACAAAGCTCGGTGGAGTTCGTTTTCATCCGGGATCTGTCTAGTAGCCAATTCGTTTTGGTCCATAGTAATGCCACCGGCGAGCGCCGAAGTGATAACTGGCGTTCAGGACAATTCAGCACGATCCGATAAGATGTGGCCATTAGGTTGATGGCTCTAATCTGCTGAGTCTAAAACCGCCCTCGATCATTCCATCCCTAACTTGCCGTCAGATATTAAGACCCACGTTGCTGGTCGTTGAGTCGACTACCACCAACTCTCCCTTCCCCAAGACCATGAAAATCCTCCAGCACATCCTGTATTGGTTGATCGTATTCACTAGTCGAATGCCGTACTTTTTGCTTTACCTGATAGCAGACTTCGTCTATGTGATGATGTACTATGTCTTTGGGTATCGCAAGGAAGTCGTTTTTGGTAATCTGAGGCGCAGTTTCCCGGATAAATCCGAAGCCGAAATCACCAAGATAGCCAAGCAGTTTTACCATAACCTGGCCGACATCCAGCTCGAGGCCATTAAAAGTGTTACGGTCACTAAGGAAGAGATCCTGAAAAGGGTTGTCCTGCGGAACCCCGAGGCAATGGAAAACTACACAGCCAATGGCGACTCGACAATCCTAGCCACGATCCATAAATGCAACTGGGAGTGGGCCCTCTTGGGTTACTCGGCAGGTTTTTCAATCACCAATATAGATGCCATGTATAAGCCCCTCAGCAGCAAGTTTGTTGATGAGCTCATGATCAAAGTTAGATCCAAGTTTGGGGCAACAATGGTGGCAGACGCTTCCATTTTGCGTCGGATCGCCTCCAGCAAGGACAAAGTCCGGACCACTATTATGGCCTCGGACCAGACACCAGCTAAGGAAGCCCCACATAAGCTCATGTTCCTGAACCAGCCTACCTTATTTTTCGCTGGCATCGAAAAAATTGCCGTCCTGATGAACGTGCCGATCATCTTCACCGACGTCAATAGAGTGAAGCGTGGGTATTACGAGATCACGTTTTATCCAATGTCGGTACCACCGTATGACAAAAAGCACCCCGGCATCGTCGAGACCTACGCCGAAATGACCGAGCAAGCAATCCTGCGGCAACCCCAGAACTGGCTCTGGAGCCACAAGCGCTGGAAACACGAGGTGGAGATGTAGGATCGACCGTTTCGCTATAAATGTCAGATCACAAATACAATAGTTCACACAAGGTGCCTTACGATTATGTAGGCATTCCTCAGCACCAAAAAGGGCTCCTATCATACGATAGGAGCCCTTTTGATTTGATAGTACTTGATCCCGAGTAGGGAAAAATCTATCAACCCATTACTTCGTCACCTTGACCGACTGTTGGCTACCATCTGGCATGCTACAGCGGAGGTGGTAGATCCCTTTGGGTAGCTGCGCTAGGGCGGCATCAACCATCAGAACGGTTTGGGCACCGACTGTAACCAATTGACTTGTGCTATAGGCGATACGACCATCACTACCAACAAGGCTAATCTGAGCGACACCGGCAACCTCGGTATTGAGGTCTAACGATAGCTGACGCACAAACGGATTAGGATAAACTGCAGATACTGGCGAACCCGTACTGACTGACCCATCAGCACGAAGCAAGGCTGCAGAGCTTATGTCTGTAGCACCGTCATGGTCGATTGATCGAATGCGATAGTACCAGCTTGATGCTGCATCGCTATTATGATCATGAACTGTGTAGGTATTGGCTAAAGTGCCTTTAGCGACTACACTAGCAAAC
>CANHWS010000087.1 GCA_947464365.1 Cytophagaceae bacterium
CAGGAAATCTCCTGTCGGGAAGTAGTGAAGGTTACCCTTGTTCTGGAGCGCAACATCAGCAGCATTCATGGTCAGGAACAAAGTCATAATCACGATCTCGGCCACCAATATCAGATTGGCATCAGTACGTGGCCAGCTCGTCATCTCTGCCTTCCAGAACCGAGGAAGCTTCATGACGTTGCGTCGGGTCAGGAAAGCAACACAGGCTACTAGGACGGCAAATCCCAGAACCTCAAACGTATTGATCAGCACCAAATAGGCCGAGCCTAGGAAAGGTGCGAACAACCGGTGAGTACCCAGCAATCCATCCAGGACGATTTCAAGCAACTCCGCATTGATCAACACAAAGCCGACATAGATTAGAAGGTGCAGCAAGGCCACAACAGGTCTGTCGAACATCTTGCGCTGACCAAAAGCGATCCTGAACGTCATGGACCAACGTGCTGCAGGGTTGTCGTTGCGATCATCCGCCTTACCTAGGTTGATGTTGCGCATTATGTATTGGACGCGTTTAGTCGCTCTCCAGGCTGTATAGCCGAGGATCAAGACAAACAAGAGTTGGAGTAAGAGCGTCATCATAGTCGGGTGCTGACAGGACTATTGGTCGTGTAGGTGTATCAAATGGTAGGCTCAAAGATAAACCAATATTTTTTGAGATAGTTTGGACTATGGTTTGGATTTTGAAAACCAGCTCCGTACTTTTGCAATCCCGTTAAAGAGCTGGTCTTAAAAGCCACTCCAAAACACGGAAGCGTAGCTCAGTCGGTAGAGCAAAGGACTGAAAATCCTTGTGTCGTTGGTTCGATTCCAATCGCTTCCACTAAGTTAACTAGACAGACAAAGACCACCTTAATTAGGGTGGTTTTTTTGTTTTTGGCCCTTCGATTGATACCGTCGGTCGATTCTGGCACCAGCAATAGACTTTTTTACGTTTTCCAGCGCAAGTCTAGGGACACTAGTGTCGTCCAAAGAGGTAATGGCTCTCTCATCCCGTCAGGACACACTCATGAAAACCCAACTATTAATATTGTGCACACTGTTGTTATCTGCCGGGACAGCAATGGGCCAGACCTATAATGACCTATGGATCCCTGACACCTTGTCCGGGACTAGGTTCAATCTCGAGCTAAAAGATACCCTGAAGCAGTTCCGGACCGGCCCAAAAACCATTACTGGAGGGATCAACCATGACTTTTGGGGGCCTACCCTTATGATGAACAAAGGGGATACCGTCAGGATGATCGTCCGAAACAAACTTAATGACTCGAGTACAGTCCATTGGCACGGCATGCACCTGCCAGCTGTGATGGATGGAGGCCCTCACCAGATTATTCCTCCAGGCACTTTATGGTCACCCTATTGGAAGGTCATGCAAAAGGCTGCCACCCTGTGGTACCATCCGCACTTACACGAGATGGCCCAAAAGCAAGTTACACTTGGCTTGGGTGGCTTTATCTATATCCGCGATGCCGAAGAAAGGTCACTGAACCTGCCGAGAGCCTACGGTGTAGATGACATCCCGATGGCAATCGGGTCCAGAAAGTTTTCTGGCAACAATCAGTTTCTGACAGCTAATGCCGCATACGGTGATTATGTAATTGTGAACGGCACTGAAAATGCAAAGGTATCCTTGCCAAAACAATACGTCAGACTACGCCTACTAAACTCGGACATTGCCCGAGGCTACAATGTTGGCTTTTCGGACAACCGGAACTTTTATGTAATTGCCACAGACGGCGGCCTAGTTAATGCACCCATCCAGACCAATAGGGTTATCTTGATGATTGGCGAAAGGGCCGAAATCTTGGTGGACCTCAGTAACGATGCGGTCGGGGCCACCCTTGACCTCAAGGCTTATAACTCTGGCCAAAACCAGTTGAGTTTCCCTGGCGCCGAAAATCAAACACAAGGTCAGTTCGGAAGCCTGCTCAACAACCGTGATTTTAATCTGGTCAGGATAAACGTCAGTGCCCAGACCGCAAACCCAGTATTAACAGTACCTACGACCCTAACAAACAACATCTACTGGACAGCGGTCAACGCAACTGTCAACCGGACGGTTCGAGTCACAGGAGGACAACCTCCTGGTGGTCTCTTCACACTCGATAATCGGGCTTATGGGTTCAACCGCATAGACCAAACCGTCAACCTAGATGCCACAGAAAAATGGACCATCACAAACAACCAAGTGTTTGGGCATGCGTTTCATATCCATGACATTGAGTTTAAGATTATCTCGAGGACCTCGGGCCTAAAAACCTATGAAAATGGTTGGAAAGACGTCGTTTATATCCCGCGCAACGAGTCTGTTTCCTTTGTTGCCAAGTTTGATGACTTTGCCGACTCAGACCCGGATCACCCGTACATGTATCATTGCCACCTCACCAACCACGAGGATGAAGGTATGATGGGGCAATTTTTGGTAACGACAACAACTACAATCCCTAGGGAGCTTGCCGACTCTGACAATTACTTCGAGCTATCACCGAATCCGGTTTCTGAGCGCTTAAACGTGACCTTTCCAGACCCAAGCAATACACCATATTACCTAATCCTGAGGGCAGTCAACGGTCGAGCAATCATGATGTCCCCTAAACCTATCTTGACCAATGGCCTTGATGTTAGTGGGCTTCCTGCCGGGGTTTATATCCTCCAGATTCGTGACACCAAAAACCGTAGCTGGACCACCAAGAGATTTGTAAAACAATAGCAGCCCATGCAGCTAACATCCTGGATCGCATCCTTTATCCTTCTGACAGGACTATTGACTCACTCAATAGGTGGCTATTGCCAAATTCCCAACTCAAGAAGCAAAACCTTGATTGCTGACTTTAGGCTCAGAGATGTTAACGGATCATTCTATGATCTGTCCGAAACACAAGATGCAAAGGGTGTAATCTTGGTCTTTATTTGCAACCACTGCCCAATGGCAAAGTCATACTATGGCACACTCAATAGCCTCCAAGCTCGATTTAGTAAGCTGGGTTACCCAGTCGTTGCCATCAACCCGATGGATAGTGTGCAGTACGAGGAAGAATCCTGGAACCAAATGAGACTGGTGGCAAAATCTGGCAAGTTCAACTTTCCTTATTTGCAGGACATCAACCAAGTGGTAGCGCAAAGACTAAAAGTCAGCTATACACCCGAAGCATTTGTATTGACTAAGGCAAATAAGCTATGGAGAGTTAGTTACCAAGGTGCTATTGATGATGGTCTCTCTGGCAAACGTAAATCCGGGATCGAGAAGGCAGTCTCCGAACTACTGAGCCACAAACCTGTTTCCACGCCCAATATGCCAACTGCCGGCTGTGCAGTTTATTACCGCAAGTGAAAAAAATTATTGATTAGTATTTTTACCTGAATAAATAAAACACCCCAGCCAGATCAAACTGTAGCTGGGGTGCTTTTTTATCATAGGGGATTATCCTACTTGACCATGCATTTAGGCAGCCTTTTCCATCATCTGTTTGGATTGGCGCTTGAGCCTAAGTGCTGCCTCAGTGTCAGAGACGGCAGGCTCAAGTGCTGATTTTTTGAGCTTAATAACACCCACAATGTCCAGGCCCCGCATGATCCAGTAGGTAGGGTCTTGTTCCCACCAATGGTACCCAAAGTCAGCACGCCCTCCCCATTTATGGTGGTTGTTGTGATATGACTCGCCCATCATCAAGATGTCAACAGGCAAGAGGTTCTTGGCAGTATCACCCACTTTGAAGTTGACATAGCCATATTTATGGGCAAACCAGTTGATGACGGCACCATGGACAGGGCCCATCAAAAAATGGATCGGCAATAACAGAAACTGCCACCAAGCCGTCGCAAACTGGATGTAAAATAAGGTGTAAAGCGTCCCCCAAGTTAGGCGCGACATCCAACTATCCCCAATGTTCTCGACCACAGACCAATACGGAACTCCCTTTGTGAATTCACGCTCAGGCACTACCCTACCGTTCAGGATGTCGTTATAGATGTCCTTGGTTTTCCACATCATGTTGCCAAGCCCAGTGCTATACTTTGGGGAGTGTGGATCCTGAGGGGTATCAGCATAAGCATGGTGCAACCTGTGCATGATGCCATAGGCATGTGGCGACAGAAAAGATGATCCCTGAAAGATGTAGGTCAGGACATAAAACACTCGCTCCCAAAAACCCGACAGGGTGTACATAGCATGGGCAGCATACCGATGTAAAAACATCGTCTGCATCAGGAGGGACAGGTACCAATGAAGCCCAAAAAATACAATAATTGCGGTTGGCATAAGGTTGGCTTTGGTGGCATCCGCTGATCAATTTAATCTGATCGGGGTTGCCACTGATTGATGATAGAATAAAAGGGAATAGACAGGTTTTAGTGGCATGTTGCTAATCAAGGACTATTATTGATCATAATGCCATCGGGCAGGATTTGATACCGGATTAGGTTATTGGTGTCGCGGACTAATAGTCTTTTATCGATCAATATCTCAAGGTTTTTTTCGAGACTACGAGGTGTACATCCCATCCATTGGGCCAATTTCTGGATCGGTAGATCGAGTGGTATAATACCCGTAGTCGCACCCCCTAAGTGATTAGCTAGGGAGGTTAGCAGATGCAATAGTCGCTCTGTATTGGATTGGTTGGTATAGGTAACCAATTTATCCTCAGCCGAGCCAATATCTGACATCATCTGTTGCATAATGATCCCCCTGACACTAGGCATAAAACGACCATCAGGCAACTGGAGCCTGGCTTTGGCCACAAAACAAACCTCCACTTTGCTGATCGCCTCCGCTGTGTTATTATAGTAGCCCCCCATAAGTGAAGATGCCCCAATAATTTCGGGTTTATGAGCAAATGCAATCGGGATATCCATGTTGGCCGTAACCACTTTCGTGATCATGACATCGCCTTCTCTGATACAATAGATACCATTACTTTCCTTGTTCTGAGCATAGATCACCTCGCCAGACCGATAGATTTTATGCTCAGCAAGCAAACACCCTTCAGCATTAAGACCGAGATCGGACCTGCCGTTAGGATCAGAAAAGGCAACACAGTGTTGGCAAGTCATAAGTCAATTAAGTCAGGTCAGCTGCTAAGTAGTCGGATTGACTATCTGGATTGTCACTAACAGCAACCGACACTAGATAATCATCTACTAACCACAAAACTACCTGCGCCATATCCGTCATCCTATGATAAATGTCAGACCCAATCCTGACCCCCACATTCAATCTACATTTGATGAGAGCCAATCCGGATAGGGTGAAAACCTACCCATACCGCAATAATCCTATACATTAGTTTGAGCACCCTAGTCCTGCACCTTGGCCACCAAGGCCAATTTATGGGCATCCAAGATCAAGATTTGCCGCTCCTGTAGGTCAATCAGTTTATCCGCTTTAAACTCAGCTAACATCCTGATTAAGGACTCTGTGGCCGTACCAACAAGATTGCTAAGATCTTCACGACTAAGCGATACATCAAGGGTTTTGCCATCAGCGCGTAAGCCATAGTAACTTTTGAGCATCAGCAAGGCCTCCGCAGTACGCTCGCGCACTGTTTTAGTTGCCATAGAGGCTATTTTATCTTCAGCAACCTTCAAGTCATCTGACATGACCTGCATTAGGCGCTGGAAAACCCCGTCACCTTCGTCCAAAAGATCCTTAAAAACTGACTTAGGCACAAAACAAATCCTACTATCTTCCAGTGCCTCGGCTGTAGCCATATAGGGGTCACCACTGATCAAAGACCGATACCCGATCGAGTCGCCTGGTTTGGCCAATCTGATGATTTGCTCCTTACCGAGCTCACTCGTTTTGTATAGTTTGACCTTACCGCTGAAGATGGAGAATAAACCCATAGGCCTGTTGGCCTCATGAAAAATAACATCACCCTTACGAAAAACGTTACATGACTTTTCTTGATCAAGGCAATCTAGTTTTTCGGGTTGGAGGTCAGCCATCAGGCTACGGTGGCGCACTGGGCAGTTCCTGCAATCAGGTGCTTTGGGATGTGCTTGGCGGGTTGGAGTACTCATAATAGATCAGTCAAAAAATTAGTGTCAACACTTGGCCTTGTTCCGCATGGCGTCAAACCTAGTTTGTTGATTAACATACTATACACTCAAAGGTGACAATTTTTTGCCCATTTTCATGATAGCATCAGGGCAATTCCTGCACCATCATTGTTGGTTTGTTTCGGTTTGGGCTGGCGGTGGTGGCGTGTCATCTCCTAACATCCTGACAGCGGGTGAGATCATGTCCTCAAATTGGCCCGACCCTGCAATACGCAAGAAGGCAATCAAGAAGCCTACGGCCACCGTCAACGAGATTAAAATCAGGATTATCATCGCTTCCATAGCTAGTTGGTTGTGGTTGTTGAGAAGTCAGTAATGGTTGAGAGTAGCCTCTTGGCCTGCCACCTAGTGAGGATAACCGCAAGTGCAACTACCGAAAGTGAGCTCAAGGGCATAAAGAAAGCTGCCACCATGGGTGATAGGTGCCCGCTAACTGCCAAACTTAGGCCAATAGCATTGTAAACCAACGAAAGCCAAAAGCTAACCGTCACCATTCTGAGTGTGGACTTTGCAAAAGTCAGATAGCTTGGCAGGTTTACAAGTGCTTTGTCCGAAACAAGGGCATCAGCCGCTGGGTTGAATTGGTGACCACCCTGCGTAACGGCAAGGGCGATAGTGGCGGTGCGCATAGCTGGGCCATCATTGAGGCCATCACCAACCATCAGGACAGCATTCCCTGCCTCAATTAACCCTTTAATATAGATCCATTTATCCTCTGGTTTTTGATTAAACCGAACAGATAGGCTAGGAATCATTCGCTGGATAGGGCCTAGAACGGAGGCCCCAGCGGCACTATCACCAGTGCTGACACTCAAAGCAAAGGTAGAAGCCAGTTGCTTCATCATCATGAGCATATCCGAGCGAAGCGGCTGCCTAATCAAAAAATAGCCTAAAATGGTCTCTTCCTGCGCCACAACGACAACTGAGCCATCTGCGGGAGTTTCGAGTTGGCCATGCCAGGCACCTCCACAAAATTCCATCCCGCCTATCCTGAATAGACCATGGTCTGTCGAAACAACTATACCTTGACCAAGCAATTGCTGAATATGCAGCAGGCGTAATTGCTTTAGGGCGGCTGGATCTTGACCTTGGCTGCAGCATCGCAAATATTTGCAGGCCGCTAACAAAGCAGGGTGACTATTGGCGGTGCTTGCTAGGCTGATCAAGGACCGCACCAACGCTGGGACATCGCTTTTTTGGCCAGCCTGATTGTACCAAGAGATACCATCAGTTTGCCCCACATCGGTCAAGGTACCTGTTTTGTCAAATACGATTTGGTTAAGCTGAGCTAACCTCTCGAAAACTTGACCACTCTTCAGATATAGGCCCTTAGCTGCCAATAAACTAACAGCCTGACCACTAGCAAATGGCATTGCCAAAGTGAGGGCACAAGGGCAAGCCACCATCAGCACAGCTGTAAAGGCATTGATGGCTAACCCAGTATCCGAACTGAGCCAATAGGATGCAGCCAACAAAGCAATACCAAGTGTGGTTATGACAAACCAACGCACAAAGGCATTGGCCAGCGGGGTACTTACTGATTTCCCATCTGCAGATTGGTTAGCCCTTTTCCAGAGCTGAGCCAGATAGCTCTGTTGGGGCAGCTTTTCTACAAGGCCGACAAGTGAGCCTGAAATGAGTTTGGCTCCAGCCCAGACCTCTTCCCCTTCTTGAACCAATACAGCTTCTGACTCGCCAGTGATGTAAGCATTATCGATCATGGCCCCTTTTGCTGACACCACTTTTAGGTCCGCTGGCAGGGTCTCTCCAGTCCGGACTAGGACCAACTCCCCACCCTTCAACGTGCTTACTAGTCGAGTCGTTGGGGTGGAATCATCATCCTGACCAGAAACTACTTGGCAGGTGAACGGCAGAAACTGATCTAGCTGATGGCCAAAGGACAAACCCTCATAATACCGAGTTTGCATCCATTGACCTATGAGTAGCAGAAAGATAAGTCCAGACAAACTATCAAAATAGCCAGTGCCCGTCTGAAACCCTACCTCTGCTAGGCTCCTAAACAATAAGGTGGTAATGGCTAGGGCTATAGGAAAGTCAACACTAAGCTGCCCATGGCGCATATTGAGCCATGTCTTGCTATAATATGGCCATGCCGAGTAGCCAACAACCAATAGTGCCAACAACACGGACAGCAACGTGAACACTGGCTGCAGCTGCTGTATCAGTTGCTGATCCAGACCTAAGTAGGCAGGGAAGCTCAGCATCATGATGTTGCTGGCACAAAAGCCTGCCAACCCAAGCCGCTTCAGCAGTGCCCGCGAGGCCGTCCATTCCGTTTGGCCTTGCCCCTGAGCAGTCGGAGGTTGGAGCAATGGCGGGTAACCCAACTTCGCTAAAACCCCTGCCACTTCACTCAGCTGTATTCCATCAGGTCGAAACCAAATAGTAACAGCCTTGTCCGCAAAATCTGCCCTAGACGACAAAATTGCAGGGTTGAACTTGGATAGGTTGTTAAGCAGAAACAAACATGACGCACACGTTATGGCTGGGCAAACTAGCCGTATGCTGGCTTCTTCTCCTCTTGAAATTAGGCCTAGGCCTTTGGCAACCTCGGATTCATCTAGCACTGCATAGTGGGCAGTTTCTACCTGCCCAATCCTTAGCGATGCACGGCTACGTGTCTGGTCAATGTCATAATAGTCACAGAGGTCATGAGCGCTAATCAGGTTATAGACCGCAAGACAACCATTACAACAAAAATGATACCCCCCCACAGTGATGACCTCATCAGTACACCGATCATGACAATGGTGGCAGCGTGGCCCAGTATTCTGGCCAGGTTTGGTCCCATGCTTTGCATCAATCAAACTTTCGGCTGATGTAACCGTAGGCGTACTTATTAGTGTGCTAGGCATTGAGATCAAGATGATAGTATTGGGCTGGAAATGAAAAATACAATACATATCCAGGTGGGTTACTTTGTGGGATGGGCCTTCATACCAAGTGAGATCGTGGCTTGCTTATGACAGGCCTTTGAAAGTGGATCAAAATTCGGCATGGGCTGTCAGTCAGATAACCGCATTCTATTAGGTAAGGACCTGATATTTATCATGCCAAGTGATAGCAAGTATTAATCAATAATTACAGGTAGATAATCCAACAACCCTTTCTCAGGACAAAAAACAAGCCTTTACTGGCTTTGGAGGCCAATTTTGCCATTTTCATGACAAATATCATAAGGACCAATGAGTGGCATCAGGCGAGGGCCTGTACAGCCACAATACCTTCGCACTATCGATCTGGAAGGCCCAGCACGCTCAGGAAACAAACCAATCCTTTTGACAAAAATGATTGGCATATTCTGATCAGTGGCTAGACAACAACTTTTCGGGCGATATGACTTATGGCATCAACAAGTATACAAACAGACGAGAGGACAGCCCACGGACAAGGACCAATGGAGCACTTTGCTTACGACAATAAGACAGTACTCCTTTTCACGATCGCTACGTTGGTCTTTGGCATTATCGGCATGACGGTTGGCCTCCTGATGGCGATTCAGCTCTTCTACCCAGTCTTTAACTTCGAGCTCCAGTACACCACCTTTGGGCGTATCAGGCCGTTGCATACCAATGCCGTCATATTTGCTTTTGTTGGAAATGCTATGTTCGCAGGGGTTTATTATTCACTCCAGCGTTTGCTCAAGGCCCGCATGTTTAGCGATGCCCTAAGCCAGATTCACTTCTGGGGTTGGCAACTAATCATCTTGGCAGCAGCCATCACCTTGCCACTAGGCATGACCACAAGCCACGAATATGCCGAGCTAGAGTGGCCTATTGACATTGCCATCACCCTGATCTGGGTCGTTTTCGGGATAAACCTGATAGGCACCATCCTCAAAAGGCGTGAGCGGCACATGTACGTAGCGGTTTGGTTCTACATCGCGACTTTCATTACAGTGGCCGTTTTGCATATCGTCAACTCGTTTGAGCTACCGATTAGCTGGACCAAAAGCTACTACCTCTATGCTGGTGTGCAGGATGCCCTAGTCCAGTGGTGGTATGGCCATAATGCAGTGGCCTTTTTCCTGACCACCCCATTCCTAGGCCTGATGTACTACTTCTTGCCCAAGGCAGCCCAACGCCCGGTTTACTCCTATCGTTTGTCGATCATCCACTTTTGGTCACTGATTTTCCTCTACATCTGGGCAGGCCCGCACCATTTACTTTATACCAGCTTGCCCGATTGGGCCCAAAGCTTAGGTGTCGTCTTCAGTATCATGCTCATTGCGCCGAGCTGGGGCGGTATGCTCAATGGCCTGCTCACATTACGTGGTGCCTGGGACAAGGTCCGCGTTGATCCTGTACTCAAGTTCATGGTCGTGGCAGTGACAGCTTATGGCATGGCAACCCTCGAAGGCCCATTGCTTTCCCTCAAAAACGTTAACGCGATCGCCCACTTTACGGACTGGATTGTGGCACACGTTCACGTCGGTGGGCTTGGCTGGAACGGCTTCTTGATCTTCGGGATGCTCTACTACATGATTCCGAAAATGTATGGCACCAAACTTCATAGTGTTCGCCTTGCCAACGTCCACTTCTGGATCGGTACCATCGGTATCCTGACCTATGCCCTTCCAATGTACTTCAGCGGATTCACCCAGAGCCTTATGTGGAAAGAGTTCATGGCAGATGGCCTGTTGCGTTACCCAAACTTCCTCGAGACCACGCTCCAACTATTGCCCCTGCACATGTTCCGTGCCCTTGGTGGTCTACTTTATCTGATTGGCGTGTTCGTGATGGTCTATAACCTTCGCAAAACAGCCGTCGCTGGTCACCTCATCGCCAACGAACCTGCCCAAGCTCCTGCCCTCCAAACCTTAGTCCATCAGACTGGCGGAGGTTGGCACACCGTCCTTGAGCGCAAACCAATCTTGTTCGCCACACTGAGCCTTGTTGCCATCCTGATCGGTGGTATGGTAGAGATGATCCCGACCTTCTTGATCAAAAATAACATCCCGACCATTAGCGCAGTCAAGCCTTACACCTTGCTGGAGCTGGAAGGCCGTGATGTATATATCCGCGAAGGTTGCGTCAACTGCCATAGCCAGATGGTCCGCCCATTCCGGAGCGAAGCAGAGCGCTACGGAGAGTATTCCAAAGCTGGTGAGTTCGTCTATGATCACCCTTTCTTGTGGGGTAGCAAACGTACTGGCCCTGATCTACACCGCATCGGCGGAAAATATCCCGACAGCTGGCACTACAACCACATGCTAGAGCCTAGCACCATGTCACCAGGTAGTGTGATGCCATCCTACCCTTGGCTATTTGACCAACAATGGTCAGCCGAAGATATGCCAGCCAAAGTTAGTGCCATGCGTAGCCTAGGTGTACCATACGCCATCGGTACAGAGGCCATCGCAGGTCAGTTGATGAGCGCACAGGCAAATACCATTGTCAAAAACCTCAAAGAGGCAGGTGTCAACACCAAACCAGAGGCAGAGATCATCGCACTAATCGCATACCTCCAGCGCCTGGGCACTGACATCAAAAAACAACCAAAGGCCGACGCCGAAGTCCCGCTTTCTGCTGACCTAACCACCAACCAATAACGCACGACAACCATGTTCAAACACTATTTCGAGCGCATCGCTGACCAAGTGAGCATCTATCCGCTCTTCTCGCTGGTTGTCTTTTTTGCCTTCTTCATCGGGCTGCTGGTCTGGGCCTACTTCGCC
>CANHWS010000088.1 GCA_947464365.1 Cytophagaceae bacterium
GTATATACATCGTAAGAAATCATGAGTCATCAATACTCGAAGAGGCGTTTGCATATATCAATAATGAAATTGCAAAACATTTTCCCATCATTAATACAGTGTATAATCCATATAAGTAGCAGGTGCTAAGTATTGGAAAAAATTCATAATTGGGTACCTAATTTTTATTATTGCTTTTGTGTACTGCAGGGTTGCTTTTGTTGTCTAAACTATAATAATTCAAGGGTATTTATGTGTGGAAATATCGTATACCAGTTAAGCGGCTTAAATGCGCTAATTTATTGAGATTAATATTTATTTAAATTTAGCAGCAGAAAAAAATATCAATATATCATAAGTGTAGATTTTGATCGCTGTTGTTTAATACTTCAAAGGTATTGATTTAGCAATACAAACCTTCTATTTTCTATCAGTATCTCTTTTAATGATGTTAGGTGTGAATGTTATCAGCAACTTTTAGATCAAAAGGACCCTCTACTACCGCTTCTGATGCTGGGTGGATGTGACCGGCTGCCTTCGCCTGCTGTTTAAGCTGGAAGGTGTGCGACTATGGCCCCGAGATTGTAACCATTAGTACCCCCGGCACCAACTCCAGCATTGGCCGCAAATGGCATGATGTATCTGAAGGATTTTGTTTTGGAGGAGGAGTGCAGTATCTTGGCTCTCGTGAGGCTGAACAACACACCATATCGCTATCTCTATAACGGCAAGGAATACCTTAGCGGGGTCAGGGTTGGAGGGTATGATTATGGTGCACGGCTTTATAACAGGCAAAGTTGGAGGTTTTCAAGTAAATTTAATCAATCCCATGCCTGAATCATACTTTTTACCTCCCAAACAATTAGGTATATGAAAATCGAAGAAAGTAATTTTGGAAAATTTAATATCTCCCAATTAGAAATACTTCCAAATGGGAATTATCTAGCCATAATTTATCCTAAATTTAGGCTAGAGGTTTTTAACAATAACTTATTTATGTTAAACTCAAGTTGGGAGGTTATTTGGCAACTCCGACAGGAGGATTACAATCTCAACTGGTCCAAATTACCAAATACAATAACATTTTTTAAAATTGTTGGTCCATACATTATTGCAAATGTATTTTCTGGCATCGAACTTACAATAGATTTTAATGGTAAGATTGTTTCACATCAGTTTATTAAGTAGGCAACCTTACTAGTGTAAAAAAGGCTTAGATAAATTCACCGTTGACCAATGGAACCAAAAAGGCAAGGAGGGCTTCTAAAAATGAGAATAATTGCTTTCATAGGTATTGCTTTGCTGTATCTACTTTCATCTTGTGAAAGAGGAGAGCATGAAATTATTGTTGTACCCGAAAACTACAAAGGTCACTTCGTGGTAATTTTCAATGTCAAAACCGGAAAACCTCCTAAATATAGCGGAAGAACGAGGATCTATGAAATACCATCAAACGGAATTTTAAAAACACAATTTTCTGGCAACTATGGCTGGTTAGATTATGCAGAATTTTATCGTGGAAATATCACTGCAAGTAATCGATTACCAATTTCGTTTGAACTCAAGAGAGTCCCTGATTACCTAATTGTTGGGGTGATGGGTTCAACAGGTATCCAACGAAAGGATTTAATAGGCAATGATCTTTATGAGTACGCTGAATTCTATATTGGTACAAGATTAGAAATAGACTCTTTACGCCAAGTATCTGAACAAACTGATATTACCCGTTTAGCAAAGTAATAGTCAATTTAGCAACAAACTACCTTCAACCTAAACCATTCATGCGTATTTACAACAAACCTATTTTTATTAATCCTACAATTTAAATCTAGCTTAGGGAGTATTGACAATGGCTAAAGATAGGATCTCATGTTGGTATTTTGGAACTATCTAATTCTACCTCTATCTTGCTTGGCCAATAATCTATATTGTGTCCACAATGCCCTAAAATACACTGCTTAGCACCCATCTAAGGTGCCATCCAGCAAAACCTTACACCTCTTCAACCTCCAAGACGCCATCCTTGTGATTATGCTGGGTTCGTATGGTATGTGCAACCCTTGGGTCAAACCCATCCACCAAAACCTAAATGACGGTACTGGAATCCACATCCTTGCACCTGCCTCTTGCACGCCTTACGACGGTTCAAGTACAGCTCTAGGGTAATCACTTCTTTCAATGACTAGCCCCCCCAAAAAAATCAAAAATGTCAAAAATCACCTACGCTCTTCTCCTACTTCTGTGCTTGGCCTTAGCTGGGTGCGCAGACCAACCAACTACGCCCCCAAGACCTGCTGGGTTACCAAAGGCAGCTAAATGGTATGGAGGTAGCGATGGCGGCGTCTGGATTGAAATACATGCAAGACCCAACAATAAATACTACGCAAGAATATATATAGACTGGTCTGGAAAATTATGGCAGGAAGGGGTGTTTGTCCTTGATAAGGCCTGTGCAGCTAAACTTAAACCAAATGAAATTGAGACGAAAATCGCTTACTTTGATGGCGGGGCGATTTTTCTTGAAAGAAAAGATGGGGAAGCACCTTGTTCATTGGAACCTGTAAAGGTTAGAAATCTTATTCTTGAGGAAGAATAGGCTTCTTTATTACACAGCCCTTCCGTTAGGACGATGGTGGAGCCATAACCGATCCATTGGCTTATCGACGACTTTGATGGATTACACGCCCGTAAACCAGTGTAACGGACCTAGTTGCTTATCACCCATCCCCGTAACATGAGTCATATTGCAGGTTTTCGGCATTATTATTGGGATCTGGTTCGTGTCCATCCTCATGCGACCGCCTTACCTATACCCACTCCACATGACTACCATCACCCTCACAGGCAGCTCAGGGCTTGTCGGTAGCAATACCCTCAAGGCCTTGATCCCCATTCTTGACAGCCAGCCTGAGACCAAGGTGCGGCTGGCAGATCGTAACCTCAAGGCCAATGCGCTCAACGGTCAGCGGATGAATATGTCCTTCGTCAAGTTTGACTTTGAGGACCCCAGTACCTGGGCATCTGCGCTAGAAGGCACCACAACGTTGTTCCTGCTGCGGCCACCACAGATAGCGGATGTCAAGGCTGTTTTTAATCCATTGATGGAGGTCATCAAAGTGGCTGGTATAAAGCATATTGTTTTCCTGTCTGTGCAGGGTGCTCCTGAAACTTCCATTATTCCGCATCATAAGATCGAAAAGTTGATTGTCAATAGCGGCATCCCTTACACCTTCTTGCGGTCTGCCTATTTTATGCAGAACTTTTTGGGCAACCTGCGCAAGGATTTGGTAGAGTCTCGGCAGATTTATGTTCCTGCTGGTTCAACACCAATTAGCCTTATTGATGTGCAGGATTTAGGTGAGGTGGCTGCCAAAGTGCTTGCACATCCAGACCAATACCTTAACCTAGGGTTTGACCTGACTAGTGACCAGCGGCTGACCTTTGGACAGATGGCCAACATCATTAGCAAGCAGACAGGTCAATACATCAGGTACCACAATGCCTGGTTGTTGCCATTTATCTTGCAAAGGCTTATTCAGTCAGACTCGTTTGGGCTGTCCCTGGTGATGGCATTGTTGCATTATGCACCCCGCTGGCGAGCCCCTTCGCCCCTTACAGATGAGGTCCTTAGGATAACCGGGCATGCCCCTACCACCTTCGAGCAGTTTGCACGGCGGGACCTCAAGTTTGTCTTTGATGGGAGCCCCAAACACCCTTCCATCTAGCTTAGTTCTCTAAATATGGTGTTTTATCTAAGCCCCAAAAACGACCGATCATCCTACCAGAAGGGCCTATCCTAATTGATTATTTTATTTGATCAATCCTATTGGGTTATCTTGCCCACATTACAACCGTATAGGTTTGTTCCTTTTACCCGTCTCGCTGCCCAATGCCCACCACGCCACTGCTCCAAATTTCGTCCGTGACTAAGGCCTTTGAGGGCAACGTCGCTGTTAATGATGTCAGCCTCACGCTTATGGAAGGACAAGTGCTGGGTCTGCTAGGTCCCAACGGCTGTGGCAAATCCACCTTGTTCAAGATTGTGCTGGGCTTGTTGCTGCCAGACAGCGGCACCGTAACCATTAAGGGTAATACGGATGCAGATCAGTACCGTAAGCAGCTATCGGTGGCATTGGATGATCATTATTTTGACCCCAACCTCAGCGGCATGGCCAACCTACGGGCGACTGCCGTCATCAAAGGTTGTACAGAGGCAGACTTCGGCCCCTGGATCGATGCCCTAGATATGCGCCCTGCTATGGGCAAAGATGTCGGTAAGTATAGCTTCGGGATGCGGAAACGGCTTAGCCTCATCGCTGCCCTGATGAAACCCGCTGACCTCTATATCCTGGACGAGCCAGGCAATGGCCTTGATATCCCAGGCATTGTGTTGGTTCGGCAGATCATTCAAGACCTCAAATCCAAGGGCAAAACCGTTATCCTGAGCAGTCACCTGCTCGGCGATGTAGAGCGGAGCTGTACCCATGTCGGGCTCATGAACCAAGGCAAGTTGTTCGAGTATGGCCTGATGCAAGACGTCGTTGGCGAGTTCGCCTCCCTCGAAGATAGTTTCATGGCCAAACTGGCTGGGCCAGGCACGGGGCGTCCTCTACCTTTTGGAGACGTGGGTATGCCGCCATTGCCTACGGCCTAATCGTTCCGTATTCTACCGGCTAAGCACCTAAACCGTTTACAAGATTCACTATCGACCAATAGCTCCCTACCCATCCTGACGAATGACAACTGCACCCAACATGCCAAACGCAATCGCCCAATACTGGCAGCTAGAAAAGCTCCAGTTCAAAAGCCGCCGGTTCATGATCAGCCTACTGATTCAGGCCTTGCTTTGGGTTTTGGTTGCGTTTACCAACCTGTTGCCTGGTTTCATGGATACACCTAAGGATGCCTCTGCGCTTGAGGCCCTAGGTACGGGGATGGCCGGACTGGTGCCTGAGATGAGTTTTGCAGGTATTGCTTTGTTGTTCTTCATAACCGAACAGATTGGCTTTTGGCAAAAGGGCATTTTCCGTCGGTACCTGATTGATGGGTTCACTAGGGCAGACATCCTGGGCTATCAATTGCTGAGCCTTGGCCTGCGCTTTTTGATTTCGGTTAGCCTAGGGCTGTTGGTCTATGTGTCCCTTGGGTTCGTGATGATACCGAGTGTCATGCCTGAGGTCTTGGGGGCTGTGGACTGGACCTTCCTGTTATTTCTGACGGCGGGGTTTGTGGCTAAGGGCCTGTTGGTGCTATTGCTCATCAACCTGATCCAGAAGTTCTATGTCATCTTGGCCTTCATGGGCTGGATGTTGCTAGAAAACATCTTGGGCAACTGGAAGCCCGAGCTGAATGATTGGCTGCCGTACGAACTGGCAGATCGCATCACCGATATGGCACAGGGATCAACTTGGCATTGGTACCAACCGGTGTGGCTGGGTGCGATCATGGTTGGGGTTATCTTTGGCCTTCTGACCCTGGCGCGTAAACGCGCCTACTAGCCAGCATGTCAGTAAGTGTTGCCTCTCGGCACAGGTCAGCACCGCTCAAATAGGCGATAGGACCATTTGGCAATCCTGTTGCGGCTGCCATCCAGACGGCATTATCCTTGCTATGGCCTAATGAGGGATGTAATTCCTGTCCCCTACCACTATGTTCCCATTCTTAGGCAAATTACCATTTGGGGCCTCGGCTACCCGTGTGCAGGCATCGCCCAACTACCGAGAGGGTAGTTTCCAGAACCAAGTGCCAACCCACCTGATGATGGGACCATCTAAGCTCTATGATACGTTGCGGCGTATGGCGACCACCCCAGAGCGCAGTCCTAAAGTGGCATTGCCCTCCATCAAGCCAGACTATAAGGCCTTTGTCCAGATGGATCAGGCACTGATTTGGTATGGCCATAGCAGCTACCTGATGCGCTATGCCAGCAAAACTTGGCTCATAGACCCGGTCTTTAGTGGTAGTGCTTCGCCCATGCCGGGCACCGTCAAGCAGTTTAAGGGTCTCGATATCGTCAGCGTGCAGGACCTGCCATCGATCGACTATTTGTTGTTGACCCATGATCATTATGATCATCTTGATTACTCCACTGTCAAGCAGCTGATCCCGATTGTAGGCCATATCATTTGCCCATTGGGGGTTGATGCCCACCTGCTGAGCTGGGGTGCCACCGAGGCCAAACTCACGGTGTTGGACTGGTATGATTCGGTAGAGCTAGAAACCGTGACACTGACAGCCACACCAGCCCGCCACTTTTCGGGCAGGACAACCAAACGGAACCAAAGCCTTTGGGCTAGTTATGTGCTCGAGCGCAAAGAAGACAAGACCCGCATCTTCGTTGGTGGGGACTCCGGCTTCGGGCCCCACTTTGAGGCGATTGCCAAACGCTTTGCCCCCTTCAACCTCGCCATTATGGAGTGTGGCCAGTATGATACCAACTGGCAGCAGATCCATGCCTACCCCGAGGATAGCGCCAAAGGGGCTAGTATCCTGCAAGCTAAAGTGGTGTTGCCTGTTCATTGGGCTAAGTTTGCCCTTAGTCTGCATAGCTGGAAGGAGCCCATCACCCGTTTCCTGAGCGAGGCAAGCCGCCTAGACCTCAATGTGGCCACACCGCTATTAGGACAAGCTTTTGACTGGCAGGCCAATGCCATCCCGAACGAGCATTGGTGGCGCAACTACTGACCCAGCCCATTTTTTTAATGCTTAATTAGTCTGTTATCTTGCCTTTGGCCCCTAACTTTACGGGCATGACCTTACCGTTCTGTTTGCTTGAGTCTTTGAAAGCCAAGTCTTTGCTAGTCCTCTGCTGTCTTTGGCTGCTGAGCCTTAGCCTGCATGCCCAGACCAACGAGAAGATGAAGACCTTCCGGCCCAAGCTAGATGCCAGTCCCGTAACTGAAGAGGTTACCAATACCACCACTACAACTAACAATAAGGATAAAGGCCAACGTCAGTTTCGCCTGCAGGATAATGCCCGGCTAGACTCCTTGCTAGATACGCTCCATGCCTATAACGCCCGCATCAAAGGGGTCACAGGCTATCGCCTATTGGTTTACACAGGTGTGGATCGTGAGCAGGCCATGAAGAGTAAGGAACAACTCTATCGCAACTATCCTGACCTTGAGGTTTATGTCACGTTTGTGCAGCCAACCTTTAGGGTTAAGGTTGGAGATTTCCTGAACCGCTATGATGCCCTTCGGGGTGCAGACCGTATCAAGGGATTGTTCCCCAGTGCCGTTGTGGTAGGGGAGACGGTAAGGGTGCGGTAAGGAATCTTACGTCTGCATAAGGCCTCATAACAAAAAAGGCCTACCCTAATGGCAGACCTTCAATCAAATGCGATAAAACAGATTTGGCTAGCCTAGGCTCACAAGTTGTTGCACTTGTTGTAAGCTAAGTTCCTCCATTCCGTTAGGCCCGGCTGTCAAGAACCTGGTCTGGATGTCATTGCGCTGGCTGAGGAATTTGCTGTACTCGCCAATGAATTTGACACGGCGCTCCATCGTTTCCGAAAAGTTGCCGTTCAGGCCGATCAGCAGCTCGCAGATCTCACGCACAGCATGGTTGGCACCATCCATACCAGAGATGTAGTCAGCATATTCGCGGTGCCTAATAAGCTCCTTAAAGAGCGGGCTGCCAAGTCTGTTGACCAGCAGTTTGAGGTTGACCCGAGACGCAATACTGAGGTCCAGCACGTCATCCATCATGAAACCGATGTGATGATCGGCCATGCCCCGTTCACGGTTCAGCCAGTCGAGGGCCATGGTTTTGTGGTTGACCCTGAAGAACACGAAGTCATAATGGTCACGCAAGGCCAACGAAAACGACGCTGGGTTCAGCTCACCAGTCACGATGCCCATCAAAGGCATACGGTCATGGCGTAGCCAACTGCTGAAGCGCAGCATGTTCAGCCCCATAGCGTCTGGCTCCGAAAAGCTACTGCCGAGGGTCGTACTAGCCTTGTGGCCGTTGTTGAACACACCATCCCAGTCGGCCAAGTAGGCACGGCAGGCGAGCTGTTTGCGGCTCAAAACAGTAAGGGGCGAAATAAATTCCGCCCCTAGCTGAGTGAACGATTGTTGCAGGTCTTGCAGCATGGACGTTTCGTAAGTAAACTATTGATGTATCAATTTGGGTTCCGTCCACCTATAAGGTGATTGGTTGCCCTAATTAGCTAATAAGGTTCATCGCAACCAAATCCTGGACGTCCAGCATACCAACAGGTAGTGGGCCGTCAGCAACGATCAGGTTGTCAACTTTGTGTTTTTTGATCAGCTCCACAGCATTGATCAGCAGGCTATCTGCCGTGATGGTCAGTGGTGCGTTAAAGGTCAAATCACCGATTTTTTTGCTCAGTGCACCAGTGCCTTCGGTGCTGACCAAACGGCGCAGATCACCATCGGTAAAGATGCCTTTGATGTGGCCATTGGCCTCGACAACGGTAGCTGCACCAAGGCCAGATTGTGACATCTGAACCAAGGCATCGCTAACGGTGCTGTCAGCATTGACCAGTGGGTTGCGTCCTTTGACCACTTCTTCCACCTTGATGGTCATCAGTGCGGTGTGCTCAAAGAACTGATCCGTACCCAGTTGGGTCAGGTTGTTGTCTGTGAGTTTTTTCATCACGCTCCAAGGCACAGTGATGGTATGCACACCAATGTTGATGGCATTACGGACGTGCTCGGCATGGCGCACAGAGCTGAACATGATTTTGGACTTGTAGCCAAACTTGTTGACAGCGTCAACACATTGGCGGACAAGCCCAAGTGCATCATGACCTTGGTCTTGCAGACGACCAACAAGTGGGCATACGTAAGTTGCACCAGCAGCCATCGCCATATAGGCTTGTTGCAGGGTATAAACCAAGTGTACGTTAACCATCAGGCCTTCAGAGGTCAGCATGCGGCAAGCGCGCAGGCCTTCGAGCGATACAGGGATTTTGAAAACGGTGGTTTTCTTGTCCATCCCGATGCTGATCAGGCGGTGCGCCTCAGCAACGATTTCCTCAGCGGTCTGGCCTAGGGCCTCAATCTGGAGAACGGGTACCATTTTGGCCAGCTTCAGGATCGTGCCGTCAATGTCGGTCACGCCTGAGCGGTGCATAAAGGTTGGCGTGGTCGTGAGGCCTGCCAGAAAGCCTAGGCGGAAAGCGGCTTCTATTTCTTTCTGATCTACTGAGTCGAGGTAGAGTTCCATCGTACTTGTGTTACTGTTGTGATTGGTGATACGGGATCAGCAGGCTATTTGTGGCCAACCGAAGGTATTAGGTGCGCCATTTGGCCATGATAGAATTATGGCCATGGCATTGGTGCCAGACTAGCGGTAAGCTACTTCCACTTTGTGGAGCTCCAGCAATGGTTTCAGGAATTCCTCGAGGTGGTCGATGTTGAGCTGGCTAGCAGCATCACAAAGGGCCTCAGCAGGGTTCGGGTGGGTTTCGATGAATAGGCCATCAACACCAGCAGCCACACCAGCACGAGCTAGGGTAGGCATCACCTCGCGGTTGCCACCTTTAGGGTCTGCGGATGGAATGCCGTATTTACGGATGCAGTGGGTGATGTCAAACACAACTGGGTAGCCGTGTTGACGGAGAGCATAAAACGCCCTCGGATCGACGATCAGGTCATTGTAACCAAAGGTGTAGCCACGCTCGGTCAGGATCACTTGGTCGTTACCCGCCTCTACGCATTTAGCAGCAGGCTTGTCCATATTGGCTGGGTCCAGGAACTGGCCATGCTTGATGTTGACAACCTTACCTGTTTTAGCTGCGGCCACTGTAAGGGTGGTCTGCATACAGAGGTAAGCCGGGATCTGGAGAATATCCAGCACCTGAGCCGCTGGGGCAGCCTGCTCTGGGTAGTGAATGTCGCTGACAAGGCTGAAGCCGAACTGCGCCTTGACTTTGGCCAGGATCTCGAGGCCCTTGTCTAGGCCTGGGCCGTCATAATACTTGGCAGACGAACGGTTGTCCTTCTGGAAAGAGCTTTTGTAGATAACAGGGAGGTTGAGGCGCTGAGAGATGGTAGCCAGCTTTTCGGCCACCGTCATCATGATGTGCTCGCTCTCGATGACACAGGGGCCAGAGATCAGGAACAAATCGTCCGATCCACAGCTAATGTCTCCTACCTTAACGATCTTTTTTGACATACTACAGGATTATAGGCCGCAAAGGTAGTGATTTTTTCGGATGGGTGGGTTGACGCTGTTTGCCGCATCCGACACAAAGAATGGTTGGGCGGGTATCGCTTTTGCTAAAACTTCGTGCTAGGGGCTAGGCTTTGAAAGTCAGGAATGTAGTTCTTGCAGCGGAAGATTCACAAGCCAAGAAGAATCCACCTACCCATCCAACCCCAACCGCTCCATTTGGTACAAGCCATAGCCCCTGATGGCCTCGATGATCGGGATTGCTTTGCGGCCTTCGTCGGTGATGCTGTACTCGACACGGGGTGGCACCTCAGGGTATAACTTCCGGGTGATCAGGCCATGGCCTTCTAGCTCCTTGAGGCAGCTGGACATCATTTTAGGGGTGATGTGTGGTAAGGTCTTCTTGAGCTCGGTGTAGCGCATGGTGCGTTGGTTGAGTCGCCATAGGATGGGCATCTTCCATGTGCCACCGATGAAGAGCTGCGCAAACTCTACAGGGTTGTAATAGACCTTGTGGTCATAGACGAAGTCAGGCATGGGATAGTAGTTTATCTGGCGGGAGCGGAACTAGGGTACGATCCCAACGCTTGTTTAGGCATAAATATCAGCTATTCTGATCATTCTGGCCAATTGTATTCTAATGTGTAGTTTGGTACGTTTGGGTAACTAGTATCAAACGCAATCGCATTAGGCTCGATCTTTGGCAAGTTCGTACGGCTAGGCGTCAAAAAGTCATGGCGGATTTGGTCAATGTTATCCGCAGCCAACTAGGTGACTTCTTGCTTAATTCAACTTGCCTGATCAGGACCTTAGTATGCCAATCCTAATTAATTATGTCATCCACACCACAGAAAATCGCCATCGTCGGGGCTGGCAATGTAGGCCAAGCACTATCCAAAGGCTGGCAAAAGGCGGGTCATCAGCTGGCACTTGTTGCCCGTGATGCCCAGTCGCCTAAAACCCAAACGGCATTGGCCCTGCTAGGCGATGTGCCAGTACTAACGCTCTCGGAAGCCACGCAATGGGCCAATATCATCTTGATCTCCGTCCCTGCAGATGCGGTAAATATGCTAGCCGATGACCTCAAGGGTTATGAAGGGATTGTGATAGACGCCACCAACTCAATCCGCCCCCGCACCGATGGCTACGAAACGGCTTGGCACTACCTTGACGCCACCCTTGCCTTGTCTAAGTTGATCAAGTGTTTCAATACTACTGGGGCAGAAAACATGGCCAACCCTGTCTATCATGGCACAGGCACCACGATGTTGCTAGCTGGCCATGATGAAGAAGCCAAAGCTGTCGTCACCCAACTGGCCTTAGACCTAGGATTTGGCGAGTGTCTTGACCTTGGTGGTGTGGTGCAGCCCAGGTAGGATTGGTCGAAGCATTTGCGAAGGTCTGGATCAACCTTGCTATCATGAAAGGGCAAGGCCGCAACATTGCCTGGCAGCTAGTCAGGCGTTAGCACAAAGCTAAGTGGATCGTTCTGGTAGATCCTTCCAACTTTTAAGCAGCAGCTGATTATGGCTCGTTTTGGGGCCATGGTCAGCTTCTGTTGCTTTACTCGGGTTTGGTGGCATTGGCCAGGACAACCGTTTCACGCTCCACAATTACCGA
>CANHWS010000089.1 GCA_947464365.1 Cytophagaceae bacterium
CAAAAAGAAGCCACCGAACAATGAAATCAGCAGCTTGTCATGGGTGGCACCCTCTACGTCAACAAAGTAAAGGATTAGCGCCAAGATGGTCATCGCAATACTAGACCGAATCGCAAAAGCTGTCCCTACCTGTTTATAACCAAGATATAAAAATGGCAAGTTGATCAACAGGACCAAAATAGATAGATTGACCCCAGTTACAGCATTGGTTATTAAACTGATGCCCATCACGCCTCCGTCCACAAAATGGCTAGGCAGGAGGAAAAACTCTAGTCCGATTGCTGCACTTGCAATGCCAGACAACATATAGACAATTTCTATTGAGCGTTCAGAAACCGACCTAGTATGGCCCTGATTTTTCTTTGACATGACTTAGTATTTGTTATTCAGTGGTAGATATTGGTGCAAGCTAGACCAAAAAAAGGCACCGAACCATGTCCAGTGCCTTTTTATACCTTAAACAAAATAACCCCCCTTAGGGCTGGCTACCAGAGCGAAATTGCGTTCCAGAGCCTGATCATTGTCACGTGCCAGATGTCAGCAAAGCTATTGCCCTTGCGTGATGCCTTGCAGAGAAACGGATAATCAGGTGGCTCGACAAGACCGACAAGATTGGTGCAGGTACAACCAAAGAAGGTATTATAGACGCTCATGATGGCCGCACATGATGTACACTTGATCCCGACGGAACAAAGAACTGTATTGCCAACAACATCCAGGACAAGGGAGTCGACAGGCGTAACTGTACCTGTTTCAGGGTCGGTAATGGTGGTGGTACCAGAGACTGCAAGATCAACATAAAGAGATCCTACAGGTCCATCGTTATCGGCTAGGCTAGCCTCAAGGTTATATTTTTCATCTGACATTTTCACGACCTCGACATCGGTCACAAAAACCTCAGCTAGTAGCAGGCTATCAAAGATGGCGGTTGTGTCTGTGCCAGACTTGACCATGCCTGACTCCTTGATGTCCAGCATCCGGCGGTTTGCAATCATCTCACGCCAAGCTTGTGGGAACGCTTGGTTGAGCATTTTAGGTGTAAAGCCTGTGCGGCCTTTACCATTTTTCCAGTAGGCAACAACCGTTTGGGGCTTGGCTGCTGCATTTACTGTTTCCTGTGAGGGTGTTGGTACATCTCTGGAGCTGGAACAGGCATACAGCATGGCTAAGCCAGCCGTTAGCACTATAACGGACCAGTTACTTCTAATTTTCATAGGACTATTGATTAGTGGGGTTTCGAATAAGGGGATAAGGGGTTACAAGGTACTAGTTATGGAAATCAAGTAAAGAGTGCAATACTGGAATGTCAGCTTTTTCAAAAAACCAATATCGGATTATGTAAGTTTATCGTTGCTAAACAGAGGTCAAGTACACCCAAGTACACCTAAACCAATACTTATTGGAAGTTATTTGTATTTCTGCCGCCTTAACATTCGTTTCCGCGATGTAAGATTATGGTCAATATTAAAGCAGAATGGAGTTCAGAAAACAACCTTATTCTAAAATAAATATCACTCAGTAGAGGCAGAAAGTCCCGTCTGGTCCAAAACCTAGGTTGCGCCAACTAGCCCAGATAATAGGTCTGGATAGGCCCTATTTTGCACTTTATCGGGTGGTGTTTGATAGTCCGGGGTTACAAGGTCCCCAACAATGGTCAAAATGGCCTATATAGTTGGTTACCCACCCATACTCCTGAGATCAGCTAGCTAATGGAGTACATTAAAGACCTTGGATGAGGAAGGATCGCTAACAATTTAGGGCATAAAAAAAGGGAAGGCCAACTTGACCTTCCCCTTCGGAACATATCTGGACAAATGCCCAATTAGTTTTTGCCGTATTTGCGATTGAATTTTTCGACACGACCAGCTGCAGCGATAAACACCTTCTTGCCGGTGTAGAACGGATGGCTAGCACTAGAGACCTCGACTTTGAGGACTGGATAGGTATTACCATCTTCCCAGACGATGGTCTCGGACGTTTGAGCTGTCGAGCGGCTCAGGAATTTAAAATCGCTTGAAAGGTCTTGGAAAACGACCTGGCGATAGTTGGGGTGAATATCTTTTTTCATGACAACCTACGGTGGTTATGAGAGGTGAGAAAAATGGGAACTGGGTTGGTGTTGTAAGCTGACAGGGATCTAGGCAGCAGCTTGTTTGCCACGGAGTGCACGTGGGATATCAACACTTACGACTGGGACGGATTTAGCGTTGGTAATTTTGAAACCTTGCGCTTTTACCTCTCCTACCTTGATCGTTTTGCCTAGGTCTAGGGCCGAAACGTCAACAGGAATTGAGTCTGGCAGATTGGCTGGCAGGGCAACAACTTTGAGTTTGCGGAGTTTGACATTGAGCTTACCACCTTTGGTCACACCAACAGCGGTACCTTGGATCTGGACAGGGATATCCATCTTGACCTCTTTCTCTGGGTTGAGCAGCATAAAATCTGCATGCAGAATGAGTTCATTCACTGGGTGGAACTGCACATCCTGAAGAATTGCGCTAAACTCTTTTCCTTCGATGTTAAGCGCAACGGTATAGGCGTTGGGCGTGTACACCAGCTGGCGGAAAAGAATCATCGGGACAGCAAAATGGACCTGCTCAGCGCCGCCATACAACACTGCCGGAACAAGGGATTGTTCGCGGAGTTGTTTGGCGTCAGCTTTGCCGAGATTTGCTCTGTTATACCCTATAATCTCTACTGACTTCATTGTTTTGTTTTGGTAAAGGGGTTGCAATTGATTAGTTCCCTGATGTTTCCACGAACAAAGAGCTAATGCTCTCGTGGCCGTGGACCCGTTTGATCGCCTCGGCGAACAAACCAGCTACACTCAGGACCTTGATTTTGGGGTGCTCTTGTTTCAACGGAATGGTATCGGACAAAATGAGCTGCTCGAGCTGCGAGTCACTAATACGCTCGAGTGCGTTTCCGCTCAACAAGCCATGTGTCACGACCGCCCTCACACTGGTAGCGCCTTTATCCATCAGGATATCAGCAGCACGACACAGGGTGCCAGCAGTGTCAATGATGTCATCAACCAAAATTACGTTTTTACCTTCTACATCGCCTATTACCTGCATACTTGCTATTTCGTTGGCACGTTTGCGATACTTATCACAAACAACCATCTCGGTAGCAAAATGTGCTGCAAAGCGACGTGCCCGGCCAAGACCTCCCACGTCAGGGGCCGCAAAGATAAAGTTTTCTAGCTTTAGTTGTTGCAGGTATGGGATAAAAATTGCAGATCCGTTTAGGTGATCTACGGGGAAGTCAAAGAAACCTTGGATCTGGCCTGCATGTAGGTCGCAGGTCATTAGACGCTGGGCACCGGCCGCAGAAAGTAGATTGGCGACCAGCTTGGCCGCAATCGCAACACGTGGTTTGTCCTTACGGTCCTGACGGGCATAACCGAAATAGGGCAAAACGACCACCACTTGCTTAGCACTGGCTCTGCGTGCAGCATCGATCATCAGTAGCAGCTCCATCAGGTTATCTGCTGGTGGGAAGGTGCTCTGGATCAAGAAAACGTTATCCCCCCTGATGCTTTCGTTAAAGTTGGGGGACATTTCCCCATCTGCGAACTTCTGGAGTGTAACACTGCCGATGGGTTTGCCATAGGCATCTGCTATACTCTCGGCCAAGTAGCGGGTGGCCGAGCCCGCAAACATCTTAACGGACGATTCCATAATGTTGCGTGTATCCCTCAGTTCCATTGATATCCACCTATCTGGAGGAACCAAGGCTTAGGGTTTGCAAAGGTGGGCCGTTTTTGCTGATATGGCAAACAAAAAGCCTACTTTGATCAGGACAAAATAGGCTTTGGGTAGGTCTAATATTAATTACTTGTAGTTGAGCATGCGGCACTAGGCGGTTGCAACTACACCCTGGCCAAAGCCATCTCCACGCCAAGCGAGGTCGATCGGGTGATTAACCATCTCACCCAGCAGAGCAATCGATAGTACTTCGGAGGCATGATCGACGTAATGGATCGTGAGACCGGTGAGGTAAGACTCAGGGATTTCGTCAACATCCTTGCGGTTGCGACTGCACATTATAACCTCTTTGATCCCGGCCCGCTTGGCGGCTAATAGTTTCTCCTTAATGCCACCAACTGGCAATACCTTGCCTCTGAGTGTGATCTCGCCAGTCATTGCTAAACGAGGGCGAACCTTCCGCTGTGTGTACAGAGAAGCCAAACTTGTAAGCATTGTGATGCCTGCTGACGGGCCATCTTTTGGCACAGCACCGGCCGGCACGTGCAAGTGGATATCGAAGTTGTCAAACGTCTTGTAGTCAATACCAAGGTCGTCAGCGTGTGCTTTGAGGTAGCTAAGGGCTGCATTGGTGCTTTCCTTCATGACATCGCCTAGCTGGCCAGTAATGCTAACCTTGCCTTTGCCACGGCTGAGGCTGCTCTCGATATACAAGATGTCGCCTCCTACCGGGGTCCAAGCCAAGCCAATGACCACACCAGCGGCCTCGGTTTCTTGGTATTCGTCTTTGTCAACCTTGGCTGGCCCCAAAAGTTCGCGCACGACTGCCCCTGTGATAATGGTAGGATATGGTAGGCCAGAGGCGAATTTTACTGCAATCTTCCTCACTACTTGGCCAATGGCGCGATCTAGATTCCTAACGCCACTTTCACGGGTATAGTCCTCTGTCAGACGGACAAGACCTGATGGGTCAAACTTCAGGAACTTTTTGGTAAGGCCGTTTTCTTCAAGTTGCTTCGGTACTAGATGGCGCTTGGCAATCTCAACCTTTTCTTCCAGCGTATAACCTGTCAGCTCAATGATCTCCATCCGATCACGTAGTGCGGGGTGTAGGGTATCAAGCGAGTTGGTAGTCGCAATGAACATCACCTTGCTAAGGTCATACTCCACCTCAAGGTAGTTGTCGGTGAAGGTGTTGTTTTGTTCCGGGTCCAGCACCTCAAGCAAAGCTGAAGCTGGATCCCCACGGAAATCAGAGGCGATTTTATCTAGCTCGTCCAGGATCAGGACAGGATTACTACTTCCGGCCTTTTTGATCTGCTGGATAATTCGGCCTGGCATAGCACCTATGTAGGTACGTCTGTGACCTCTGATCTCGGCCTCATCACGCACTCCTCCAAGGGACATCCGTATATATTTGCGACCCATGGCTTTAGCAATGGACTTCCCAAGAGACGTCTTGCCAACCCCAGGAGGTCCATAGAGACACAAAATTGGCGCCTTCATATCGTTACGGAGCTTGAGTACTGCTAGGTACTCCAAAATTCGCTCTTTTACTTTCTCCATTCCGAAGTGATCGGCATCAAGCACCTTCCGGGCTTTGTTGAGATTGAAGTTGTCTGATGTATAGCTCCCCCAAGGTAAGTCAACCAATAGCTCAGTATAGTTCAGCGTAATGCCATACTCGGGGCTGCTGCTATGGATACGAGACAATTTGTCGATTTCCTTGTTAAAATGGGCTTCGACAGACTCAGGCCACTTTTTACCCTCCGCTTTTTGTTTGATGGCATTGATCTCTTGGGTATAAGGCTCCGAACCTAGTTCATCCTGCATCACCTTGATCTGGTGACGGAGATAATGGTCGCGTTGTTGCTGATCGAGGTCAGTATGAACCTTGTGCTGGATCTTTTGTTTGAGCTCAAGATACTGTATCTCAGTGGTCATTAGCTCCATCAGGAGGTTGGCACGCTCGACGGCGTTGGCACACTCTAGCAACCGCTGTTTATCTTTGACTTCGACATTAAGATTTGAGCTCAGGAAATTGGTAAGGAAGATACCGTTATCGATGTTATCAATCGCGAGTTGTGCCTCTTGCGGGATGTCAGGATTAAGCCTGAGGATCTTAAGAGCTAATTCCTTGAGGCTTGCCATAATAGCTTTGCCTTCGCGTTTGTCTTTGACAGGAAAGCTGTCCTGCCTTACACTGGCCTTGACAGAAATATGAGGATCTTCTTGCAATATCTCGGCAATCTCAAACTTGCGTTTACCCTGGATAATGATTGTTGTGTTGCCGTCTGGGAGAGCCAACAACTTCATGATATGTGCAACTGTACCTGTCGCATAAAGGTCCTCGGAGGTAGGCTCTTCGTTGGATTTCTTCTGGGCGATGACCCCAATTATTTTGTTGCCCTTGTAGGCCTTCTTGACCAAGCGCACAGATTTTTGGCGGCTGACAGTGATAGGCAGGACAACACCAGGGAAAAGCACAGTGTTTTTAACTGGCAAAATCAGTAGTTCGTCAGGGATGTCGTCCTTGTCGAGATCGGCAACATCATCATCCGAAAGTAGCGGGATGAGCTCGCCGTTTTCGTCTGAAGTTTTGGTCAGAACCATAAAATCTTCTGCCTCGTTTTCGTTCTCGTTATTGTTGTTGTTTTCTGACATATAATGGTCTGACAAGTGCCATATTGGCAGTCAAGGTGGATTTTTGGGAATACGAAATCGAATGTCTATGGCATTTGGAGACTTCGACCTATGCCATCACTCAGATTCAGTTTCGTGGACTTACCAACGCAATATAAGTGCCAACAAGGTACTCAATATTGTTTTGTAAGGACCAGAACTGTTCATCTTGCCTCTGTTATTGAGGATAATCTCCCCAATTAGCTAGCAAGGTCAACGTCAAATTTGGGAATAGGGACTGAATAGGTCACCTCGAACAATAGATGCCTAGGTGTACCAAAATCCAACTAGCCTCCCTCTTGGTTAGTGATCTAGCATTTAAATCGATCAGGATTGGCAAGGAGATTGACCTAAACAAGCTAGTTCGGGAAACTGAAGCTAGATTAGCACCTCCTGAGACAGCTCTTTACCAAAACATCAACGCCAAATAACATGTCTTCCACCCCTAGTCCTGATCAAGTACTTGTGCCGCTGCCACCGTTTCAGACGCGATCTTGCCCAGTCCTGATCACACCTGGGGCCAAAGCTGAGGCATCGGAAATCCTGCTGCGCAAAAACATCCCTTCTGGCTATTTCCTGAGGCTGGGTGTGCGATCTGGAGCTGGCTGTGCAGGAACCAATTACATTCTAGGGTTTGACAAGCCATCTGCCAGCGACGACGCCTATGACGTGGAAGGACTAGTCGTGCTGATCGAAAAGAAACACACCATGTACTTGATAGGGCTCCAGCTAGATTTTGTCAGTACAGAGGCTGAACGTGGGTTTGTATTTGGGCCAAAGGTGAACTAGCTTTCGCAACTCGACAATCCCGATAGGTCAGTCAAAGAGCAAATCATTGCTGAGGCAAAAAATGGTTCTACGACTAGGCCCAAGGTGATCCTATTGGCTGGAGGGGCGGTTTGTATTGCCAGATGATGGAAACCACTAGCCTAGATCCAAAAAGCAAGCCTGAAAGTTGCCGAATTTGGTTTCCCCCAAAAATTACTGCATTTTCGGCCTTTAGAGCATTAAAAATCACGCTTTAGCACCTCGACCAACAAAAGGCCATGCCTCCTATCAGCACTACGGGTAGCACCCGATCATCAGCCCAATTTACCAGAAACTACCAAGGACCGCTGGCCGTCCTGACCTCCCTATTTTTCATCTGGGCCTTCGTCACGAACCTAAATGACATCCTGATTCCTCACCTCAAGAAGGCGTGCGAACTCACTGATTTTCAGTCATCTTTAGTACAATCTGCTTTCTTCGGAGCCTATTTTGTCATGTCACTCCCGAGCGGTTGGGTGGTCAAGAAGCTTGGCTACAAACGCAGCATTTTAGTGGGCTTGTTTGCAATGTTGGTTGGCGCCTTGTTGTTTATTCCAGCTGCTTATTCACGGCAATACATCCTGTTTTTGTCTGGCCTTTTCATCTTAGCTAGTGGTGTTACTTTGTTGCAGGTGGCAGCAAACCCGTTTGTTTCGGTCTTAGGTCCGCCCGAAAAAGCGTCATCTAGGCTTAACATGACACAGGCCTTCAACTCCTTAGGTGCAGCATTGGCACCTTTCCTTGGTGGCTTGTTAATCTTGAGTGGCAAAGAGTTTTCGGCAGACGAACTGGCGGCCATGATCCCTGCAGATCGTATTGCCTATCTTAGCTCTGAGGCTCTGAGTGTTGTATGGCCGTATGTCGGCCTTTCAGTTGTGCTCGTATTACTGATGGCTTTGATTCACTTTAGCAACCTGCCCGAAATCGATGAGGATCTGGAACAAGAGGAGGCAGGATACCTAACCGGGCACCATGCCAATAAAACCTCAGTCTGGCAATACAGCCACCTAGTTTGGGGCGTTGTGGCCATTTTCTTCTATGTCGGAGCAGAGGTTGCTATTGCTAGCTTTTTGATCAAGTACGCTAAGGAGCTATTGGGCCTAGCTGAAGCTGATGCCAAAAACTTCCCGAGCTATTACATGGTCTTCGCAATGGCTGGCCGCTTTGCCGGTGCTGCCCTACTCCGCAACCTCAATCCTGCTCGCACTGTCGGATTCAATGCAGTGGCCAACATCCTGATGGTCGCAGCAGCAATCACCCTGCCGATGAATATTGGGGTCTGGGCCTTGGTCCTAATGGGTCTTTTCAACTCAATCATGTTCCCGACCATCTTTACCGAGTCGATAAGGGACTTAGGCAAGTTTACAAAGGCAGGCTCATCCCTGCTGATTATGGCAATCGTTGGCGGTGCCATCATCCCACCAGTGACAGGCTTGGCCTTTGATTATTGCAAAGACCATGGCATCAGCCAGGTGTTTGCATTTTTAGTCCCGGGTGCGAGCTATCTTGCCGTTGTCTGGTTCGGCTTTGTCGGCCATAAGATTAAGGACTAGACGGCATTGCTTGCTGATAACAATCTGGCAAGCTTATAATGCGTTGTATATTTGGCAATACTATCACCAGCTGTGATCAGGAGCTTTCCTTTTTTCGCAGCTGGTTTTTTTTAGCCCAAATCTCTCCAACTTTTTGGTGTCCGCTCTCGCAAGACAAATATTGCTGCTTACAACGGTCATTGCCGCGATTGGCACCTTACTGCCGATTTCATGCCTTGCCCAGCAGGCGCCTGCAGAGCAAAATGCAAAAACTAGGCCCCTTACACCAACAACTGGACACTGGATTCGGGGTCTGATAACGGATGCGATAACTGCGGAGGTCTTGCCTGGTGCCACGATCGTTGTGCCTCGAACTCAGCGTGGGACCCAATCTGATGTCAATGGCCTTTTTGTATTGAATCTTAATACGACAGATACGGTCCGGATTGTTATAAACTATGCTGGGTACCAAAGCCACAGCCTACTATTGCGGCCCACAAATGCCAAACGTGGCAAAGAGCTCATCATCAAACTCTACCCCATTGAGCGTGAAGCAGTTGAAGTATTGGCAGATCAATTAGCATCAGGACAGTCTCGGCTGGATGATGCTAGGCTTGGCGTAGAAAGCATCACTGCAAAGGAAGCCAAAGAGCTGCCAAGTTTTTTTGGGGAGGCAGATATGCTCAAGGTGCTGCAACTAAAACCTGGCGTCCAGAATGGTGGTGAAGGCAATGCTGGACTTTATATTAGAGGTGGCGGTGCTGACCAAAACCTGATGCTGATGGATGATGGGCAGATCTATAATGCCCAGCACCTTTATGGGTTCTTTAGCATTTTCAGCCCAGAGGCGATAGATAGAGTGGACTTACACAAAGCTACTTTCCCCGCCCAGTTTGGTGGTAGACTTAGCTCAGTTGTTGAGTTCAAAGTACGCGAAGGAGACAAAGAGAAAACCCATGTTGGGGGTGGAGTAGGCATCCTAAGCAGTAGGTTGACGGTAGAGGGACCAATCCTAAAGGATAAAGCTAGCTACCTTATCAGTGGTCGTAGGACTTACTTTGACACTTTCACACGGCTAATCAACAAAAGCCAGTCTGGTCGGTCGGACTATACACCCATCCCAGACTATTACTTCTATGACCTTAACGGCAAATTCGCTTGGCAGATTGGGCCTAAGGACAAAATCACCTTGACGGGGTACTTTGGACAAGATGTGTTCTCCACCGCTCGGGAGCGGTTTAAATTCGATTTTGGGTGGTCCAATTCATTAGGTAGCCTCAGGTGGTTTAGGCAATATAACCAGCACCTAAACGGCACCTTAGGGGTCAGCTACAGCGATTATACCTACCAATTGAGCAACGAGTTTGACACCTTTAGCTACAACCTCACGTCAGGCATCAGGGACTATGCCCTACGGTATGACTGGACTTGGACCCCAACACCACAACACTTAATCAACTTTGGGGGGCAGGCTACCTATCATGCCTTCACAGTGGGGCGGACTAGCGCCTCTGGCAGTGATGACGAACTGGCATTCAGGTTAGGCCAGATCAAATACGCTCGCGAAGGCGCCCTTTATTTTGCCGATGACTTTTCACTGTCGGACCGCTGGCTTTTCAACTTAGGGCTGCGGGTTAGTATATTCTCGGACCCTACATCTTATTACATCGGTCAGGAGCCAAGGGCCTCATTCCGCTACAGAGTAAACAACTGGATTAGTGCGAAGGCTGGATATTCTAGGATGTATCAATATGCTCACCTAGTCAGCAGCAGTGGTGTGGCACTACCGACTGACTTTTGGTACCCCAGCACCAATAACATCCTACCACAAGTGGGGGACCAAGTTGGTGCTGGTTTGACGGCCTTGCTGTTTGGTGGTAAGTACCTGTTGAGCACTGAGATTTTCTACAAAAACCAACAGAACCAAATCGACATTAAGGATGGCGCTACCCTATTCCCTAACAACCGTATAGACACCATCTTCGCCCGAGGACGTGGGTGGGCATACGGGGCAGAGTTCTACATCGAAAAGAAAGTAGGTCGGACAACAGGCTGGATTGGCTATACCCTTAGCTATGCTTGGCGGCAGTTTGACATAATAAATAATGGAGAGCCATTTCATCCTCGTTATGATCGTCGTCATGACATCTCTATCGTAGTTAGGCACCAGTTCAACAAGTCCTTGACGCTGACATCTACCTGGGTGTTCGGCACAGGAAATGCCATAACGTTGCCGCAAGGCAGGTCCTTGATCCAGGACTATAATGGGACTACTCCTACCCCACCCAGTATTTCTATACTGCCGCAGGTTAACCAGCGTAATTGGTATCGGATGGAGCCAAACCACCGGATGGATATTTCCTTGGTCTGGAACCTAAGGCCTCGCTGGGGTGAGTCGGACATCACATTCAGCCTCTATAACGTCTATAATCGAGCCAATCCTTACTTTATCTACTTTGACAACACCTACAGCGGACCCAATAGCAGCGGCTTCATTACTGGAGTTCAAGCCAAGCAGGTGAGCCTCTTCCCTATCCTACCAGGGTTGAGTTACAACTTTAGGTACTAGCTCTTGACCTTTCTTGCGGTCTGGGTACTATTTACCCTCCAAAATCTGCTGTGCGTGGTCTTTGGTCTTGGCCTTCTCGATGATGCGTGATAGGTTACCTGCCTCGTCAATCAAGAAGGTAGTGCGGGCAATGCCCATGTACTTTTTGCCGTACATCGACTTCTCAACCCAAACTCCATAGGCCTCCACTAAGGCATGGTCAGTATCGGCCACTAATGGGAAGTTGAGATCATACTTGGTGATAAACTTCTGATGACTTTTTTCGTCATCAACGCTGACACCGATGACTTGATAGCCAGCAGCTTGTAGGACGGGCATACTATCTCGC
>CANHWS010000090.1 GCA_947464365.1 Cytophagaceae bacterium
CGTTTCGTTTTTCCCTTTCTTAGCGGCTGTTGTTCCGTTTGGGATTGCAAAGATGTAGGATCAGTTTGGATATCCAACAACAGGGCGCAAAAATAATTCATAAAATATTGGTCAAATTTTCAAAAACGGCCACAGCGGTGTCAAAAACGGCCTTTTTGCTAGGAAAATATTTTCGCACCTTTCTTATGCATACCTTGTGCTAACAACCGGCAGGGGCATAACCTGCTACACTCCCCTCCCCAAGACCATGGCTTTGATCCCCCAAGCGGCGCTACAAGCTGCCATCATACCCACTAAAGACGTTTACGCTATCGGCTTGATGTCCGGCACCTCCCTTGACGGCCTCGACATTGCCTTAGTTCGGTTCTCTAACAATGGTGGTCGCCTTGGGCATCAGCTGGTCTCGGGACGGACTGTGCCATACTCTAGCCAATGGAAACGCGCCTTTGCCGAGCTGCCAACAACTACTGCCCTCTTGTATACGCAAGCTGACCACGAACTAGGCAAGTGGATGGGACAAGCCATCAAAACCTTTCTGAAGGATCAACCCAAGGAGATTGTGGCACAGGTAGCTTTCGTTGGCAGCCACGGCCACACCATCTTCCATCAACCTGACCAAGGATTAACTGCCCAGATTGGTCACGGAGCCCAGATTGCAGCCCAAACTGGCCTTACCGTCGTTGCAGACTTCCGCACACTTGATGTAGCCCTTGGTGGACAAGGTGCACCCTTGGTCCCGATCGGCGACCTGATCCTTTATAGTGACTACGTTGCCTGTCTCAACTTGGGCGGCATTGCCAACATCAGTTATGACAATAAAGCCCACAAGCGCGTTGCCTATGATATTTGTGCAGTTAACCAAGTCCTGAACCATTTGACCGCACGTATGGGCGCTGACTTTGACGAAGGTGGTGCCATGGCCAAAACTGGCAAAGTCATCCCAGACCTGCTCAACGACCTCAACGGACTACCCTTCTACCAGGACGACAAACCAAAATCTTTGGGGCGTGAGTGGGTCCAACAACAAGTTTTGCCCCTCCTAGACGAAGAAACCGAGTCAACCGAAAACCTACTGCACACTTATTGCCACCACATTGCAGATCAGCTCCGGATCGTGGTAGAGCGGAACGACTTGCAAGGCCCAATCCTCTGCACAGGTGGCGGCACACTCAACACTTACCTTGTCGATACCATCAACCGTGCCTTAGCGCGCCAAGCCTGGCTTCACGTACCGGACCTCGACACCATAAACTATAAAGAGGCAGTGCTATTTGCCCTCTTGGCTTATCTTCGGCTTAAAAGGGTACCAAATGCCCTCAGCTCTGTCACAGGTGCCTCACGTGACAACATTGGTGGGGCAGTCTTTGCGGGGATTAACCCTGTGCCTAGTTTCTGAAGTGGTCAATGAGAACTACTCGCGGGTATTCTGTCACTAATAATCAACCCGATCTTGTTTGTTGGCCCAAGCCTCGAAGGCCTGAGGAGCTATTGGCACCATCAGGCGGATAATTGGCAATTTGCGGTCAGACATCTTGCAGTCTAGTTCGTCATAGATAAACTGGTCATCAAACCCGATAGCCGCCGCATCTGCTTTGGTGTTGGCATAGTAGATAACCGCTGGTCTTGCCCAATAGAGGGCCCCTAGGCACATCGGGCATGGTTCGCAGCTGGTATAAACCTCACAACCTGTTAACTGGAAACTACCCAGCACCTCGCAAGCACGCCTGATGGCCACTACCTCGGCATGGGCAGTTGGGTCCTGAGTCCGCAGTACCTGATTACTACCCTCTGCAATGATCTGCCCATCCTTCACGATGACGCAGCCAAAAGGCCCACCATTTCCACTGCCGACATTCTCAAGGGATAGCTCAGCAGCACGGGCCATAAACTGGAGGTGTTGGCTGCTCGGTACAAAAGTTTGAGATTGGTGGTCAGTCATTATTTTGGTGGATCAGTGGGCAAAGGGTATTTTGATCGGGACGCAATTTAACAACAAGCCCTGACAAGTACCCGACTGTAGGGCACCCATCAGGGCTCGATCTATTCATCAGCACTTCCCTAGAGGCAATCGTGCTACTTTAGACGCACAAACCGCTCGCGGTTCGCAAAACCATCTTTCCGCAAGAACCTTCTGAATTCTCTTGTGGTTGGCTTAGCTAACATCACTTGGGCACTATCCTCCTCGTACACATCGCTCACGGAAGTAACACTTCTCAAAATTTGTCCATCCTCGTCATGTGTCAGCCGATCATAGCTCAGCTCCTTTCCGTTGACCAGTTGTAGCCGACGAACCAAATAGCCCGCCTGACGCTCGTCATTCAGGAACCATTGCCCCTTTTCCTCTTTCAGGATATGTCCAGCACCAATGACGAACAAGGTGTCTATCGTGTTCGCCGTCAAGACAACACTATCCCCAAGTACGACCCTGCCCACCTCAATGCTATCATCTTGATAGACCCTTTGGGCCTTAATGGTGATCTGGAGCCCTTCCTTGAGGTCATTGAGTGCGACTTTGCCCACTGGGCGATCTTGCCGAACGACGGCATTAGCATTGATCACCAATACACTACTGTCTGCAAGGCTCATCCAACGACCTTGCAGCGACTTGCCAAAGGTGCTTACCGATTGCATATGTCCGGGTTGGGCTTGGCCAAACCTGATGGAGGGGTCCTCCTCGCACCCCATGAGCAGGCTAGCCCCTAGGCAAAGCCATACCCCGAGCAGGTAGGTCCTGCCCTTCTTAACACTGGTTTTCATAGATAACGCAAGGGTCACGACCCCTACCGAACTAGCAGTGCCGAACCCATCAGAAAGGTAGAAAAATGGTTGAAAGACAGGGTGCCGATCGTATAGTAAATCAACCGCTCAAATTGACAGACAACAAAACAGAACTTGCTAGCTATTTTCGGCAGCCCCGTACCCTAAAAATTTACATTGAGGCCTTGGTCCCATAATCCAACCAAGGCGAGTATAAATGGCAGTCAACTTAGCTTTGTGATGGGTTTGTCCCAACCTCCTCATAAGTCCATCCGAAGGCAAAATGCATGAGGCAAGCCTCACACTAGGATAATACGAATTAGTCATTTCAAGGTATTTGCGAGTGCATTTTGGTAGCTACAACCGAAAAATGATGCCAAATTATTTGTTGCGTTTTGGTCAAATCCCTTAGATTGCTTCGTATCTCCACCAACAACGACGAATATCTATGCAACCTCCTAACCCCATTAACATGACCAAGACATGGTTTATCACGGGTTGTAATGCTGGCCTAGGCCTAGCACTAGCCAAACATCTTTTAAGCCAAGGGTATCAGGTTGTAGGCACGGTCCGGCGTCCAAACAGCCTTGCTGACTTGCTGCAGCAATATCCAGACCTTTTGCTAGAGGTAATATTGGACGTCACCCATACCGTCCAAATAGAGGCAGCCATCAAACAAGCTATCGATTGGGCGGGGCGTGTGGATGTCGTGGTTAATAATGCTGGCTATGGCCTAGTTGGAGGCCTAGAGGGCATGACCATGGACCAGATCAGACACCAAATGGAGACCAACTTTTTTGGGGCCGTTGCCATTACCAAAGGTTTTTTAGCCCACTTTCGGGTTCAGGGCGGTGGACGATTCTTGCATGTATCTTCAGTTGCAGGTGTAAATGTCTCGCCAGGCGGAAGCATATATAGCGCCAGCAAATTCGCACTCGAGGGTATGAGCGAAGGCCTGATGAAAGAGGCATCCCACCTCAACATCTTCAGTACCATTATCGAGCCAGGCCCCTTCCGAACTGATTGGGCAGGACGTAGCCTAGTCTATGCCGCCGAGGAGATCCCAGATTACGAAGAAAGCCTAGGCGCCTTCAAGAGCTACCTTTCTCAGGCGGATGGCAGGCAAAAAGGCGACCCTGCCAAAGCCGCAGCAGCCATCCAGACCGTCGCCGAAGCGGAAAACCCACCGTTCCGACTACCTTTAGGTGAGGCGGCCTACCGTGTCATCCCAACCAAGCTAGCTTCCGTTGCGGCAGAACTTCAGGCATGGGAGCGCGTTGGCAAACCAACTGACTTTGACCCAGCTGGCTAACCAAATCAAACTCCGATCAAAATCAGCTAAAACCAAAATGCCCAAACCTCTTTTATAGATGGTGTGGGCTTTTCGGTTACTTCCAGCTGTTAGTTCTACCAAAGGCAGCTATAGGTATTTACCTTCGGCCAAGTAGTTACTGACATAGTCTGCAACGCCTTCTTCTAAGGTATGAAACGGCGTCTCATAACCAATACCCTTGAGCTTGGCCATGTTTGCCTCAGTGAAGTACTGGTATTTGTCCCTGATATCAGCTGGGGTATCTACGTATGTGATGTTTTCGGGCACGCCCATCGACTTAAACGTGTTTTTGGCAAGGTCCAGAAAAGTGCGGGCAGTACCACTACCTAGGTTATAGATACCTGAGTTGCGCCGATGGTGCATCAGGAAATAACAAACATTGACCAGGTCCTTGACATAGACAAAGTCACGCATCTGGCCGCCGTCAGCATAGTCTGGGTTGTGCGACCGGAACAATTTCATACCGCCCGTAGCCTTGATCTGATTAAAGGCCATCATGATGACGCTCGACATACGCCCCTTGTGGTACTCATTAGGGCCATAGACATTAAAAAACTTGAGTCCTGCCCAGAAAAACGGCCTCTCGTCTTGCTCCAGGGCCCAAATGTCAAACACGTTTTTACTGTCTCCATACGGGTTCAGCGGCTTCAGTTGCGGGATAGTGGCCTCATTGTCATCAAAGCCAAGTTCGCCAAGGCCATACGTAGCTGCCGAGCTGGCATAGACCAAGGGAAGCTGATACCGACAGCAGGCTTTCCAGACGGCCTGGCTATAGCTTACGTTCAGCTCTTGGAATATAGCCCAGTCAAACTCAGCAGTGTCAGTCCGTGCGCCGATATGGAAAACAAACTCTACCTCTTGTTGATGCTGGTCAAGCCAGTCAAAAAAGTCATTGCGGTCCACTCGCTGCAAAATCTGCTTGCCTACAAGGTTGGGCTCCTTATTGCCGTCACCAAACTTATCCACGGCCACAATGGCGTTAAATCCCTCGGCATTGAGCTTACCTATCAATACACTCCCGATAAAGCCTGCGGCTCCTGTAACTACGATCATCTGTTTGGGGACCATCCACAATTGGCCTGAAGATACACTTTGGTCGTGTTTCTCAAGTCAGAGGGATTGTTTTGTCAAGAACAAAGGTAGCGGATCATGGCCCCTGTTTGCAAACCAGATGTCCGAAACTGCCCATGCAGAATGAGATCTAGTTTAGGCCGGCTCCTTTGCCCAAATGGCATAGCACAAAGACCACCACAACCATTCACTAACACCTTTCGGAGGCAATCTGTTGATTATCTTGCACTAATGTTGGCCCAAAGTTTGGCAAAGCAGACTTATCCTGCTAGTTTTGCATCCCTTTTACTAACAAAGTTCAAGAACATGTACGCAATAGTTGAAATTGCAGGCCAGCAGTTCAAAGTAACAAAAGACCAGTATGTGTACGTCCATCGTTTGGACGCCGCAGAAGGCGCTGCCCTGTCCTTTGATAGCGTTTTGCTAATCGAAGAAGACGGCGGACAGATCAGCATTGGTGCCCCTACAGTCAGTGGTGCTAGTGTCTCTGCCACCGTATTAAGCCACGTCCGTGGTGATAAAGTCCTGATCTTCAAGAAGAAACGCCGTAAAGGCTATCGTCTGCACCAAGGTCACCGCCAAGACTTTACCAAAATCCAGATCAATAACATCCTGGCCTAACTAGCCGCTAACCCCCACTCTCATGGCACATAAGAAAGGCGTCGGTAGTAGTAAGAACGGACGCGAGTCGCACAGCAAGCGCCTAGGCGTAAAACTTTTCGGTGGTCAGGCTGCCATCGCTGGTAACATCATTGTTCGCCAACGCGGTACAGCTCATCACCCAGGTCTCAATGTCGGTATCGGACGTGACCACACCCTTTTCGCCTTGACGGATGGTGTTGTTGTGTTCAAGAAAGGGGCTCAGAACCGTTCTACCGTCTCTGTCCTACCAGTGGTTGCAACTGCTTAATTTCAGTACTACCACATAGTAAGCAATGATATTACAGGCCACTATCCGCAAGGTTAGTGGCTTCTTTGCATTACAACAGGTCTGGATAGGAGATACACTTCTGGACCAACTGGGTTTGGTCACGACTGTGTTAGAAAGCCTAGGGGTTAATAAGTAGCCAACTTGGCTTTTTTGTCCTCGACAATCTTGCGCAAACGCTGGATGTCGTCAAAGGTGGCAGACTGATTGATGCGGTTCTGGACACTATCCGCCTTTAGTTTGTACAGCTCGGCCTCGTTTTCTTTCATTTGCCTGATGAGGCGATTACGTTCGTTGGCATTGCGCTCAATCTGCCGTTTTATGGATTGGGCTTCGTCTTGAGCCGACTCGTTCTGCCGCACTGCTCCATCAACAGCCTTGTCAGCCTCTGTGATCTGCGCATTGAGGTCATCCCGATAGGACTGCTGGGCAAAGTCATAAAGATATTTTCGGAGCTCTTCCCAGGCATTATGTGCGGCATCAACCACTTCGGTGCCAAGGTCGACTGCCAAGAATACCCTTGTCCCTTTCGGACCCTGATCTGTACGCCCAAAGGCTGTGGCACCCATAGCCCCTGCGATTCCGGGCAAAACAGCTGGTCGTACAGTGATGCTACCTGTTTTGCTTACATCAGCACGGCCTGCCTCCTTTAGCTTTTTGATCCAGGCCTTGTCAACTACCTTTTTGTCTAGCTCAACAAGCACACTCAGCCCCTTGCGACGGATACCATCTAGCTCGGCTTCGTCTGGGCCAACGGTAACCGTCTGGGCGAGCGAGACCAAGGCTAAAAGCGACAAGAAAGTGCTCAGGATGTATTTCATGGTTTGTAGGGATCAGCTCAGTGCAAAACAATCAGACCGTTAACCTTGCTAGGTGATTTGGTACAAAACTACCGTCATATAAGCAGAAAGCGATATGGGCCAATATAATATGCTGTCACGAGGGTAAAATTTAGCATCCTGCCAGGCCTAGGCTTTACGTATTTGGACGATTAGGCCTTAGTATTGCGATCCTGAATAAAATAAATCGCCTTGCTGACCATATGAATGTAATCCACCTATCCTGCTGGTATCCGCAGCCTGACAAGCCAAACTATGGTCTGTACATACGGCAGCAGGTACAGGCTTTGACCGAACTGGCAAAGATAGATGGTAGCAAACACGTTTTAGCAGCTGTGGTTGTAGGGCCTGGCAAGGCAAGTTTTCAGAGCTCGCTGCGCTACCTTGACCCTGACAGCGATGGCGTACGTGGTGCCATTGTCGAGATCCGGACTCGGTTCTGGAAGATGCTTTATAACAATCCGCCATTCCTGCTCCAGCAGTTCCGACAGCTATATAGACACGTAGCAGACGGCCTCAATCCAGACCTGATACATGCTCATATTAGCTACCCATGTGGTGTGGTAGCACGCCAGCTGGCTAGGCAGCTCAAGCTACCCTATATCATCAGCGACCATTGGCTGGCCCTCAAACGACACCTACAGGTCCACCCGCTAAGGCACATGACCTACAAAGCAATGATGGGTGCGCAAGCCATCATTGTCCCGACGACCTTCATGAAACAGGAGTTAGCCAAGGCCTCTGTCAAACACCAATTACCTAAACTCGTTGTAGTCCCGCCCACCGTGGATACCTCGGTCTATCACTATAAACCCAAAACACAACACAACCAACTCCATTTAGTCGCTTTGGCTCCATTGCTAAAGTCTAAACGATTGGAACTTTTGATAGATGCCGTTGCCGAGCTCGAAGCCCAAAACATCCCTTGCAGGCTAACGGTCATCGGTACGGGGTCGCACCAGTCCAATCTCGAGGGACGATCATTTGATCATCATGCACCCGTTCGGTTTGTCGGCCGGCAAACCCGCAAACAGATCGCCACCCACCTACTAGATGCTGACGCGGTCCTTATGGCAAGTAGCTACGAAACTTACGGACCCTATCTGGCAGAGGCACTATCTACCGGAACCCCAGTTTTAGCTACCAATCTGCCTATTTGGCAAGACATAATTGCTCCCGGTTTCGGCGAACTAGTCGAGCCCACAGTTGCAGACTGGGTTGTTAAAATAAAGGGATTGCTTAGCATGCAATATCAGCACGAGACGATAGCGCAGTTTGCTGCCATACGGTATTCGCCCACTTCTGTAGCACAATTGTTAGCAGCTGCCCAAGAAAGCGCAGTGCAGAATTTTGATCAGGATACAACCCACAAATCCTAGTTTGGAGATTGGCAGGCCATATAATCTTGCCTTGATCTCAGTACCTAATCCCCTTTCAGCACGAACGTTATCCGCCCAGTTGAGGTTTCTGCAGGGTTTTGGTTGTCACGTGTTTTGCTGAAAGTGAGCTTTTCGACCGCCTTTTTGTATTTTTCTACAATAGATGGATCTACTGTCCGCTCAAGGGTTTTGATCCCGACGATTTCACCTGCCTCATCCACTTTGACCTCGAATACAATTTTGCCAGTGGCCTCGCTTTTGTCGTCTGGTGTTGGTGGCTCATCCCATTTCCAACCTGTCATCTGGAGCGAGCTACCACCTCGTTTGCCGTAGTTGAGCGCATCAGGATTGCCATTAGGGTCGCCTTGGTTGCCAACAGCGCCTTTAACATTGCCATCATTGGCACCCCCTCCCCCACTGGACTTGGCACCTGAGCCCGTTCCACTTTCGCGGGTTTCGTTTGGCTTAGCAGTCGGGTTGGGATTCGTGACCTTCGGAGTTGGCTTTTCAGTTTTAGCAGTTGTTTTTTCAGGCAGCTCTACAGGGCTTTCCTCAGTGGTGGTGTTGATGTTTTCCGGTGCATCCTCTGCTGTGGTGGAGGAATTATTGGGGGCAGGGTCAGGATTAGATTGCAAACCTTGATCAGCAACAGTACCAGCTGTTTCGGTTGTCGAAACATTACCGTATCCAGCCTCATCAAACCCAAAGTTGACTTCTAAGCCTAAGTCCTCCCAAGGTGGATTAGGTGGGCTCAGCTTGATGAAGAAAAACAACATCAGCAACAAGGCAGCATGGATGGCACCTGCCACCAAAATACCTGTGGCTTTGTCGCGTTGCTGGGCTTGATCAGGATTGGTGGTGGTCACGTTTCGACAGGGATAAAGTCAATGAGGCGGTTGTGGTCTCAGACCAAATATCTAGCCAATTAACGCAAAAAATGCGGCAAATGTATGGCCACCATCACCTAGCCCATCAATTGAGGCCCAAAGAGCTGCCCCAGCCGAGTGCCAAGCCAGATGCTAAGGATGCCAAGGACCAATGTTACAAGCAAGTAGCCAAGGTTGAACGGCCCAATTTGGCCAAACATAGATGGAGCCATTTGCGTAGTCAACTGCTGACTTTGTGGCATCGCCACCTCTAACATTAGGGTGCTAAAGGTGCTGAGCCCTCCACAAAAGCCTGTAGCTAATAGGGGCCAACACAGGTATAGTTTTGCAGCATTCTGATGCTGGGCAACAACGGATGGAGCCAAACCCAAACCGACCAAAAAACCAAGTACTAGGCAGGCAATAACATTGGCCAAAAGTGTCCCCCCAAAATAGGCAGCTCCCCCTAGCTGATTGAGCCAAGCACCCAGATAGTAGCGAAGGACAGAACCCACACCGCCACCAAGCAACACCATCAATAGCTGTTTCATTGACTTTGCCTTACCTAAAAGTGATAAACCATACCTATCCCACTTGGGGCAGGCGAAAAATAAGGTTTCAGTTTGTTTTGCTCCCCTGTCGTGTGCAGGTACAAAAACCCATCAAAAATGCCCAACCCAATGGACTGGTACAGGATGGCATAGCCCAATTGGTTTATCTGGTCATCGTTCACAGATTTGTTGCCCCTAGGACCATAAGTGGCCAAAGCCCCTCCTAAACCTGCGCATATCGCATCGGACATCAACGCAATGCCAAATGCCCGACTATGTGCTCGATAAACCTCTGCTAACGCTGCAGCACGAACGGAGTCTGGTAGATAAACATCTCGTTGGCGCTCCAATGCCTTGACTAATTTATTGGTTCGGTAGAGACCAATGAGGCCAACCCCAAGGTTGACTGCCCCCCATGTGAGACTCATTTGGCCAAAAGCACCTCGTTCGTATTTAGAGGTCGACGATTGAGTCAAAATATAGACTGAACCAACTGACGTAGCCAAACCCCAGCCGGACAAAACGTACATGCCAGTTTTGACATCAGACAAATAGGCTTGGTGCTGCCGATAATATGGTGGAAGGCGTGGCTCACCCTGCACCATTTGTTGTGCCTGACCATGGCTACTGTCTGGCACCAGCAGGATGAATGAACAGAGAAATCCCTGAAAGCAACTACGGAGCCCAAAAATCTTAAACCACATAGGATCAAATAGCTTGCTTGATGGAAGATTCGTAACCCGGCGTCAGACCAATTATTAAGTATTTGGAGTAATGACAACCTAGCAGAAAGGAAATCCGAAACCCAGAATAAACTTACCTACTTCGTCTTAGCAGCCGCTAGCCATGCCTCACCAAGCGAAGCCACTTGTGGGCTCACATCCTTAGCCTTACTGATTTTGTAGGCCACATTCGGGTTACGGGCCAAGGTGATCTCTAGATTCATCATCTGGCCACCCCGTGCCACTAAAACCGAGACCTTATCTTGTGGTTTAAAGAGTTTCAGGATCTCAGCCCAATCACTCGTTAATCGGTAGCCATTAAGTGCAACAACCTCGTCATTGATATTGAGGCCATCATGCCAAGCAGGGCTATCCCGTACGATGTTGCTAACCACTAATTGCCCATTCTGGCTCTTGAGCGCTGCACCAAGCCAAGCATCTTTTTTGCTGGCATTCTGATCCTTGACCTCCAGACCAACTGATTGTAAGGCCGCCTTCAGGTCCAACTTGGCAGTACCTCTAATGGTCATATCAAAGAAATCATCCAGCTTGATGCCTGCTACTTTGCTTGCCATCTGCTCAAATTCAGCTTCGGTATAGCCACGCTGAGCCTTTTTGTAGTAGGTGTCATAAAGGCCCCGCATCAAATCATCCAAGGTTTTTTTACCCCCTGTGACCACCCTGATCTTTAAGTCAAGTAGGAGGCCAACGCAGGCACCTTTTGTGTAGTAGCCTACGGTGCTGTTGTTGCTATTTTCGTTCGGGCGGTAGTATTTGATCCAAGCATCGAAGCTACTTTCGGCCAACGACTGAACCTTGGCACCTGGCGTATTCTCGACAGAGCCAAACACACTAGCCACCACATCTAGATACCGATCCTGAGGCATCAAGCCTGCCCGCATCAAGATATAATCATCATAATAGCTCGTGATACCCTCCACAACCCAAAGCGAGGTAGTGTAGTTCTCCTCATCGTAGTCAAATGGCCCTAGGGCTACAGGCCGAATGCGTTTCACATTCCAAAGGTGGAAATACTCATGGGCAACTAGGGCCAGAAATCCGCTATATGTACGCTCGTCCTGGTAGCCAAACGGATTGGCTTGTAAGGAGGCACTGTATTTATGCTCTAGACCGCCGCCACCGTTCGGGACGTTATGGATAATGAAGGTA